>JACNLN010000115.1 GCA_014381485.1 Fidelibacterota bacterium | reverse complement strand
TTAGTTAACACCACTATTACTAATCTGATCATTCAAAGATTAATTCCACTGTGATATTCTCCCCGCTTTTCACAGACTCCAAGAGTCTTGGATCTCCATCTACCTGTCCCAGGATATTGACTTCAGTAACGAGTCGGCACTCGTCACCAACGGAAACAGGGGTAGGTCCATATGGGATGGCAAGGGAGCTTCCCTCCACCCAGAAGCAGACGGTACCCGGAGGAACCACCTGTCTGGCATCAGGTTCTAATTCAGCGCTTACTGGAATAGAAAAATAAACTTCCTTACCCCATAGATTTGCTTTCGATGAACATGGAAGAACTTCCATTAGTTTTTGTGATGTTGGACTGTCTTTCAAGGTAGCGGAAAGTTCATTACTCGCCCATTTAATTCTAATACGCATAGTCAAATCTCTTAGTTAGTTGTAAAAAACAACGTTATGTTCCACTAATCTACCATTTTTATAGATGAATTTGGCAGAAAATAACCTGTCATTACTCAGCCATTTGAGAAAGATTTTATCTCCATCCCAGAGTGGAAGGGTTAATAACTCAGAATTGTTAATCCATCGCAAAATTCCCTCATCAGATTTTTTCAATCTTCTAGAAAAATCCGTTGCCGTATAGACAAAAACATACCAATCCTCAAACCCATCAAAAGCTGGAAAGGTGATGAATCCTTTCAGATTTGGGTTTTTTATTTTCAAGCCTGATTCTTCTTCAACTTCGCGAATGACACACTCTTCTGGTGTCTCTCCGGGAATTATTTTTCCGCCAAGCCCGTTCCATTTCCCCATGTGCATGTCGTTTTCCTTTTTGACCCGGTGAATCATGAGGGTTTTGTTATCCTTTTGAATATAGCAGAGAGTAGCGAGTTTCATAGTAAAAGGGAGCGACCTTCAAGGTTACTTATAATTTTCATAACCCTGAAGGTCGCTTTTTGATACAATTGACCTCTGGTTAATTCCGTTATTCTCAGACCAATCTTGTTGATAGATCTAATTTATACCGGAATTTTTACAGGTTTTTTGTAACCCAATTAGCACTCACGGACTTCGGACGCGTGATGGGAGTGCCAAGAGCCCTGTTCACTATCAATTGAGACAGCATGCCCATGCTTCGAGATATGGAGAACAGGACGGTATAGTACTCAAATTCCTTGAGACCGTAATGGTAGAGGAGAGCACCTGATCCGGCATCCACATTGGGCCAGAAATTGGCAATGGGAGCCTTACCGGCAGCCACTCGTTCTTTTGAAAACGCCTCAAGCACCTTAGGCACCACTTTAAACACACGATCAACAGTCATAAAGACAGGGTCCTCCGGCAGATATTTATGTCCGAATTCGTTGAAGCCGGTGAAGCGTGGATCGGTGACCCGTAGTACTGCATGTCCATATCCGGGGATAACCTTTCCAGCGCGTAATGTCTCAAATGCCATATCTTCAATCTGGTCTTCACTGGGAGCTCCATTGAATTTTTCCATAACTTCAAGTACCCACTTCAAGCACTCCTGATTAGCCAGACCGTGTAGCGGTCCTGCCAGACCATTCAACCCGGCAGATACTGAATAAAATGCATCCGAAAGTGCTGATCCGACTGTATGACAGGTATTTGCACTGACATTACCTCCTTCGTGGTCACAATGGAACATCAAATAGAGTCTGGTGAGCTTTTTAAAATTGCCAGTTGGATCATCGATTCCAAGCATTCTCGCATAATTCGCACCCCAATCCAGATCTTTGTCATAGGGTATGGGATCACCTTTTTTATACCGAATGCGATACATTCCCGCTGCAATTCCGGGTAATACACCAAGCAGTCTCAGCGCATCTTCAAACATAGGTTCCCAGTAGTCTGTTTTCACCATCCCCTTGGTGTATCTCTTGCGAAATTCGGAATCCCGTTCCATAACAAGAATACCTGTATCCAGCATACACATAGGGTGGGAATCTTCAGGCATTGCCCTGAGAACATCCCAGACATAATCCGGAACGTCACTTCGATCAGCCAGATCTTTTTGAAGGGCAGCCTTGGCTTCATCGTCTGGTTTTTCACCGGTAAGTAACAGGTAAAAAACTTCTTCGGGCCACAACTCTTTGATTGTCAGGAGCGGGTGCCCACGAATGATTAATCCCTTATCTGGTTCCACAACGGATGTGTCGCAAATCATCCCTTTAACGCCACGCATTCCACCGAATGCCTGAGCAACACTTACTTCGGAGATTGGATTTTTTCCGTATGTGGTTAAAACTTCTTTTTTCTCCTCCCTCCAGATGGGGATCATTTCTCTCAACTTATCTTGTAACCTCATTGTTACCTCCTTACTTCATTGGTGAGTTGGTTGATATTTTAATGGGGGATATGTTAAAATTTACTCAAATATTACCCCATTCTCCATCAATTTCAACAGCAAATTATAATTATTTTCAGTTCATCACACATTATTGTGGGTAATCCTGTCCAGCTCCTGACGGATCTGTTTTGATCTACCTTCCTTTTTATTCCCTCCCCGCCTTAACGCCACGGCGAACAAGCTTGGCAAGTCAAGACCACCCCTTCGTCCCCTCCTTTGTAAGGAGAGTGTACAGAGGGGAGGTCCTATAGCTATAATCTTCCAAAAAACTGTCAATTGTGTCAGCTTTAGACTTTTAATCATACCTGTCTGGCTTCAGACGGAAAAGGTTTTCTACGTTTATTAGTAA
>JACNLN010000185.1 GCA_014381485.1 Fidelibacterota bacterium | reverse complement strand
GATGGCAATTGGGATAAATCGATATCAAACACGACCCGACCAATTATAAAAATGGCGGCGGTAATTATAACCACACCTAAAAGATTCAACCAAATCCCCACTTTTGCCATATCTGCAATTCTCAGGCGATCGGTTCCAAATACTATGGCGTTGGGTGGGGTTGCGACTGGCAGCATGAATGCACAAGAACAGGACAGGGTGGCAGGAATCATTAGAAACAGGGGATTTATGTGGATGGCGATTGCTACAGCTCCAAGTATTGGCAGCAACATTTCCGTTGTTGCTGTATTTGAGGTTAACTCGGTTAAAAAAGTGACGAAAAGACAAACCAAGGCAATGATCAGAACCGGATGGAGTGACCCTATACCTGTAAAATGCTGACCCATCCATTCTGCTAATCCAGATTCTCTAAACCCGCTTGCCAGTGCAAATCCACCACCAAATAAAAGTACGATATGCCAGGGTATGCCTTTTGCTGTTTCCCAACTTAAAATTCTTTCCCTCTGTTTCTGTCGAGATGGAACGATAAAAAGAAGTAAAGCCATAGCAATAGCTACCGTACCATCGTTAAGAAAAGTTGGATAGGGGAACAATCTTGACCATCCCGGTATGACAAAACTACCTATTTGAATATCTGCCCGGGTCAGCCAAAGAAAAGCCAATGCTATAAAATCAACAAATACCACCTTCTCTTCAAAGGACATAGAACCCAGTTCTTCGTATTGGTTTTTAAATATTCCAATATCGATGTTGAAATTTTCCTTTCGTGGGCAAAATAACAGGGATAAGAATCCCCACAGGAATAAAAGGAAAATAAATGAGATCGGAAAGGCAAAAATAAACCACGAAGCGAAGGATATTTCGGGAGCTGATGGGAATAAAATATTTAATATTCTGGCGAAAGACAGATTTGGGGGTGTACCGACCAGTGTGGCTATTCCACCGATAGATGCGCTATAAGCCACTCCCAGAAAAATGCCGATGGAATATTTTCTAACTTTCTTTCTGCCGATGAGATCTTCCAGCTTCATAATGATGGCAAGAGCGATAGGGACCATCATCATAGTCGTTGCGGTGTTGGATATCCACATGGAGAGGAAGGCGGTGGTGACCATAAAACCAAGTAGAATGCTTTGTGGTCGAACCCCGAACCAGAGCAGAATTCGCAGGGCGATACGCCGATGGAGGTTCCAGCGCTGCATAGTGAGAGCCACCAGAAATCCACCGATGAAGAGAAAGATAATGTGGTTGAAATAAATCGGCGCAACAGCTTTTCCACTCATAATTCCAAGAACCGGGAATAACACTATCGGAAGAAGCGCCGTCACTGCCAGAGGAACCGCCTCCGTAATCCACCAGATAGCCATCCAGATGGCGACACCGGCTGTTCTGGAGACCTCTGGATGGACAGGATCGAGTTCAATAAAGAAGGTAAATATCAGCGCCAGAAACGGTCCAGTTAACAGTGTAATGAGTGTTTTTGTACTCATCTCAAGAGGTTGTTAGAATTTGTAATAGGTAACGAACTGGATACGGATATTTTCTCCAGAATCTTGACCGATGTAGTCTGTTTTCAGATATTCTGTTTCCAGCATAAAAATCAGTGACGTGTGGATTTTGTATGCAATATTTGCGAAAGCCCAGGTATTTTTAGAACGATTGCTGCTCGTTAAGATCTCATCATCAGGATCATCCATGCCTCCTCCGATAGTGATGGCAATGGGATCACTTACTTTGTATGTTACCTGCCCCCAACCTCCATAAGAGGATACGTTGGAAACGGAAACGGAATCTCGGGTAAATCCCTGAAAGACACCGCCAAAAAAACTGTTCAGGTTTTCACCGGTGAAGATGCGTAAAGTAGCAGAAACAGATCCCAATGAGAAAGTCAAATCACCATTCAATGAATATGTATCCAATGTATGTGAGTTACCTGAAAGATTATCAATGTTTTCCTGTCCGATATGCCCGGAAATTGAGATGGTTGCTGATTCGGGATTGTACCAGAGTCTGCCCATAATCCAGGGTATTCCACTCCGCTCGCCGTCTCCAACCGGATCAAAGTCACCACCTGCGTAATCGTCATATTTTACATTCCCAGCTATAGGACGATTAATACTTATTGCGAAAGTGAATGGATTTTTGTTGAATGTGAAGCGTGCTTGGGGATACCTCATCCACAAATTACCTTTACCAGCTCCCACCACGAAGCTGGTCGTGTTGGGAAAAGGACTGGCAATGAGTGCCCAGTCCTGACCGAATCGTGCCTGCCATTTCGGATAGTTTACTTCTACCCAGGCGTGCCGGAGACGTATGTTAGGTTGACGAGCAGCAGTGGATGAATTGGGAAAACCTCCAGCAAAATCTGCTTCAATTAAACCACTAATCTTACCGGCATTATTCAATTCAGGTCCTGAGATTTTCAGTCCTATCCGTGTGTGGCGAGCATTCATAGAAAAAACAGCATTATTGGAATTGGCATTATTCCCCGAAGGGACATAGAGAAGCCAGTCTCCTTTTGCGACCTCGGTGTTATCATAAAATGTTTCAAATTTGATAAACCCGTAAGGAGTAACATCAAATTGATTTTTCACTGCACCACTATCTGCAAGCAACAAGGTGATAGCCCAATGAAGAATTCCGATTGTTATCATTGTCTGTTTCATGTTATTCCGCTCCTTTTTTGAATGACTGTCTCTGTTT
>JACNLN010000007.1 GCA_014381485.1 Fidelibacterota bacterium | reverse complement strand
ATGCTCCGGCCTTCGACTGAGAGGAGAGGTTTTTCAAAAACAAGATTGCCCACAATAATATGTGATGAACCAAAATAAGGAAATAAGATGAAAAAAACAATCTCAAGACAAATTGCTGAATTTGCAATCGATCTGAAATATGAAGACCTCCCAAAGAAAGTCGTAGAAGAAGTTAAACGGTATCTCTATGATTCAATCGGGTGTGCCTATGGGGGATATCACACGAAAGATTTGAATATTCTCCGGGATATTTATCTGGAGATGGGAGGAAAGAGCGAGGCTACCCTCATCGGTTTTGGAGATAAAATTCCTGCAGTCAATGCGACCCTGGTAAACTCCCTTATGGTTCGATCCCTCGATTTTAATGACATTTACTGGAAGGAAGATCCCAGCCACCCGTCAGACCTAATCCCGGCAGCGCTGGCAGTTGGAGAATTGGTTAATTCTTCAATGAAAGAGGTTATTGTAGGAATTGTGCTTGGTTATGAATTTGAACAGAGGCTGTGTGAATTTGCTGTACCGGGTATTCGAGAACGGAAGTGGCACCACGCCACATTGACACAGTTCGTCTCTCCTATCGTTGCAGGTAAACTTCTTGGTCTCTCTGAAAATGAAATGGTGAATGCCATTGGTATCTCTGGTAGTCATAGCCACACCATCGGTTGCCCAACAGCCGGACATCTGACTATGATGAAAAACACGGTCGATCCTATGGCGGTGCAGGCTGGCGTTTTTGCGGCGCTTATGGCACAGAAAGGATACACGGGAACGGAAGCTGTGTTTGAAGGAAAAGAAGGATTTATGGATGTATATGGTCCTGACTGGGATGTGGAAAGACTGGTTGGCAATCTTGGAGATTCATACAGGATTTTAGATTGTTCAATGAAGGCATTCCCCACGGAGGCACTCACACACACCCATTTATCAGCAACTCTGAAAGCGGTGAAAGAAAATGATATCCAGACAGAAGATATTGATGAGGTGATTGTCACTACCATTGCAAGAGCATGTGATATTTTATTTGATCCGCATAAGTACGACCCAAAAACCAGAGAGACAGCTGACCACTCCCTCCCCTATTGTATTGCCCGAGCTATTCTTGATCGGGAAGTTACCACAGCAAGTTTTGAAGAATCCAGGATCAGAGATCCAGGACTCAAAGAGCTCATTCATAAAATCAAGGGTGAAGCCAGCGAAGAATTTGAAAAGATGTTTCCTGAAAAACAGCCTTCAAAAGTGACAATAAAAACAGTGGATGGTGAGGAATATTCCGTTTATCTTGAGTATCCTAAGGGAGATCCGAGGGAGCCTATGACCGTGGAAGACCTTGAAGCCAAATTCAATTCGTTAGTTTCAGATAAGTTTGATGAAGAAGAACTTGAGCGGTTGAAGAAGGCGATTTTCAATTGTGGTGATTTCTCTGTTCGGGAATTCATGAAAATGTTGATTGTTTATGAATAGAACAAACTTTGGGTGCTGTGATAACTTACGACCCCGATCAATTGAATAAGTCCCCTCTCAGAGAGGGGTCTCCCGAGCTTTCGGGAGGGGGTGTGTAATGAGCGTTCTCAACCGAAAAAACATAAGTTGAATGAAAATAGTCAACAATTGGACTTTAGTAAAAAAGATGCCAATGACCCACCCCGTCTTCCGACTGCATCGGAATCCACCCCTCCAAGGAGGGGACTTGGAATGTTGTGATAACGTGCGACCTCGATCAATTGCAAAAGTCCCCTCTCAAAGAGTTGAAAATCCCGCCTGCCTGCCCCGCCGTTGCGGTGGTCCCGATTTTTCAGGGATCTATCGGGAATTCTATCGGGGGGGGTCTACGTCTTTGGCGGAGGGGGTGTGTAATGAGCGTTCTCGACTAAAAAAACGTCAGCTGAATGAAAATAGACAACAATTATCTGAGAGCGGACAAGTTCCGTCAAGAGTCGGACAGGTATGATCAGTAATTATTTTAAAAAACTGACCTGCTCCCGAATCCTGAGCGAAGCCGAAGGAAAGGCTGACAGGAGAATTAATCGGATTAACAATGTCAAGACCTGAGTTCAAAGAAGGTATTTATAACTATTGCGATTACATCTGTGAGAAGTGTGCTTATACAGACAAGTGCTACCTCTATTGGTCCGAAAGACACCCGGATGAGGCAAAAAAGGATCTGGAAAAGGCATCTGACAGGATGGAAGAGGTATTCGGGGAAGAAGTCTTTGAAGTTGACGAAGACTGGCAGGAATCCTTTGAAGAAAAACAGAAAAGAGAACAAGAAGAAGAACGCTCCAAAAGAATTATCGCACCCGCAAAGGAGATTATTGACATTGCCCATCCGATGCTCAAAGAATTAAGTCCTGATTATAATGAAAGTAGTGAGAGGTTAAGAGATGCAGTTGATAAGATTGCTACCAATTATATGCTAATAAGCGCTAAATATTACCGTGCTGTTCATAACCTGCCGGAGAATGCGGATGAAATGATAGATGAAATTGACTACTGGGGTTTAACAGACAGTGAAAATACTTTTCTTGCGATGAAAGGATTTATCTGGAATTTAAAGGATGGATGCAGATTACTTGTAAGTGAGCTTCCTGAATATGAAAAGAAGTGTAAAAATATTATAGAGCTGGCAGATTTAATTTTTAACCGAATTGAGAGTGAACATTTACCGTTAGTTCAGAAATTAATCCGAAAAAATCGAGACAGGTTTGAG
>JACNLN010000133.1 GCA_014381485.1 Fidelibacterota bacterium | reverse complement strand
CCTGTCCGGGGTACATTTCCACAAGTTGGACTTGCTATGAACAAGTCTACGCAAAAGTTATGACTGACAGGCTGTCGAAGATGAGCAGAGAACTGGATGGATCACCTTAAACATCTAAACGCAAGGGAGTAAATTATGAAAAATATAGACAATAAAAGCCTAATCATTGGCATATTAGGAACAATTTTGATATTTGTCTTAGTAGGTGCTACCAATCAAAATGAGAACTTGGGAGATATTGTGGTTAATTCTATAACGGTAGTGGATGAGAAGGGGGAAATGGTCGGTATGTTAAAGTCGTTACAGAACAGTGGGGCGTTATTATTGGGCGAAGCTGGAGCTGGAACACCGATGGTGATGCTTCTTTGTGAAGATGAAGGTGGTTATCTTACAACCTACAACGCTTATAGTAAACAGACATCCTTTCTTGGGACTGATGAAGGCGGTAGTGGTACAATTAGCACCTTCAATGATGATGGTAAACTGACAGCTGGTCTTGGGACTGCTGAAGGTGGTGATGGTCTTCTTTCAACCTACAACGCTGATGGTAAAGAGACAGCTGGTCTTGGGACCGGTAAAGATGGTAGAGGATTGTTGGAGGTTAAGAATAATGGAACAATAGAAACCCTCAACGCTGCAGGTGTGAGGACAGGATATTTTGGGACAAACAAATACAACGACGGAGTGGCGGGTTTATTTGACCGTTATGGTGATTTAGGCTGGGTTGCGGAAGGGAAACAATAAAGTTGGTTAAAATAATTTATATTATCTTGACCAAAACTTGAAAAAGGTTGATAATTTTTATTTATAGTTTTCGATAATTGATCAAAATACTAATACAATTTGAGTGGACTTCTTACTCACGACCCACCATCCCCGCACCTGTTTTGCGAGATAGCGAAATCTTTATAAAAGTATAATCCGGTTTGAATATCTTAAACTAAAGTTGAAATGTTTATAATATTTGCATTTGTAGCTCTAAACGTTATTGCATCAATTTTGTATTTTATTCTGATAAAATTTTACCCGAAACTGTTTCAAAGAATTAATGCAAGAGTACAAGATCCGGAAATGAATGATAAATTTTTTCTCACCTTGATTTCTTCCCAATTTGTAGTTATGATATTAATATATTACATATATCTTTCGCTTTATGGTTTCACAGTACAGGAATTTAGTCCACATTTTGAAGAAGTGGTTGTAATTATGTTGACTATTCATTTTGTTCATTTATTCATTTATGAGATAATTAATGAAGTTCCTATCTTGCCACAAGGATTGCATTCATCAAAAGGATTTTTAATTAGAATAAGAATCTTTTTAACCCATTGGTTTACAAAATACTTTAATAGTACTTTTTTTATGACCACTTTTATCTACTTCATCCCAGTTATAGGAGGATCATTTATAATTTACAGGATTATTCTATGGGTAGGTTCAGTACTATCCTTTTATTAATTTTGATACATAAGAGTTATAAATGTTGAATTTTATTTTTTCGTATACTATTTGGGTAATAGGACAACCCCGACCACACTCGACCATTATAATAAGATTTCGAAGTATTTTTTCACAGGATAGTATTCAATACTACTCTGTCCATTGTATATTGATGAAGAATAGGCTATCAAGTCCCCAATTTATTTACTACTCAGTGCAATAAATAGTTTGCATTATTAGGGTCATCATGTGTAATTTTGGGTATGAAGATTCAAGATGCTCGTTCGCTTCCAGCAGTAGCTCAGGAAGATATTCGACTTAAGGCTGTGCAAGCAGTTCTGGATGGCAAAAAACAAGTGGAAGTTGCCAGAATGTTTGGTGTTACTCGCCAAGCTGTGGGCAAATGGGTTAAAGTTTACCGGGTTGATGGTGCCAAAGCTCTTAAGGCAAAAAAGCAAGGCCGTCCCAAGGGAGGTGCTCTTCTTCCCTGGCAGGCAGCCCAAATTGTCTGGACGATTTCGGACCGCACCCCCGAACAGTTGAAGCTGCCTTTTTACCTTTGGACTAGGGAGGCGGTTGCAAAATTGATAAAAAAACGCTCTGGAATAGAGCTTTCGATATGGACAGTAGGCCGCTATCTGTCCCGTTGGGGATTTACGCCCCAAAAGCCAGTACGCCGTGCTTTTGAGAGGAACCCTGAGCAGGTTCGCCATTGGCTTGAGACAGAGTATCCCAAAATCAGGAAACGTGCCAAACGTGAAAAGGCTGAGATTTACTGGGGTGATGAGATGGGATTGCGTTCTGACCATACGGTAGGACGTTCCTATGGACGGCGAGGGCAGACGCCGGTGATTCCCGGTTCAGGCCAACGGTTTGGCTGTAACATGATTTCTGCCATTACCAATCGGGGACGGCTCAACTTTATGGTGTTCAAAAAGCGGTTTCGTGCCGATGTATTCATAGATTTCCTGAAGCGTCTGCTTCGACAGGTCAACCGAAAGATCTTTGTCATTGTGGATGGACATCCCGTTCACCGTTCAGGTAAAGTCAATAAATGGCTGAAACAAAACGTAGAGCATATTCAACTGTTCTTTCTTCCGGCATATAGTCCAGAACTGAATCCTGATGAGATATTGAACCAGGATGTCAAAAGCAATGCGGTGGGACGTAAGAGAGCTCACAATCAGCAGGAACTTATGGCTAGTGTTCGTGGCTATCTTAGAAGTCGCCAACGTCAACCATACATCGTTCAAAGTTACTTTCATGAAAAGCA
>JACNLN010000008.1 GCA_014381485.1 Fidelibacterota bacterium | reverse complement strand
TTATTTGTGCAAAGGTTGAATAATGTTTATCCGTATGGTTTTCGGTTCTTTTGTTACAAACGCTAAACACAGAACTCCTATAACTATGAAAATCCCAAGCCCCAGCAATGTAATGGAGATCCCAACAACAGGAATAAATGCTCCCGTCAAGAGGATAAAGATTAGGACAAATGGTGCTGTAAGGGTATCTACGAGTGCGAAGTAGATTTTTTTATCTTTCTCTCCGGCCAATTCATAGATCAAGCTCATAGCTGATGTCCAAAATCCCCCCTGAGCCAATCCCAGAAAAACAAAGATTATATAGACGTGTGTGAGTGTATGCGCCAGCAGATCTGTGATGAGGGCGCTGAGATATGCGATGAAAACAAGTACCATAACATATTTATGACCAAGCCAATCCCCAATTTTCCCAGCGACATAGTTTGATAATGCAGCTGTCAATCCAATGATTATGGCAAATATTCCTGCTTCACTGACATCAAAATGAAGTTTGTTGTAGCTGTGCACGGCGTAGAGAGAGATGGCGGGAAAATTAGCGGTGAGGAAAATTCGACTAAAAATGTAACGCTTGAAATTAGTGTCTTGAAGAAAAGTGTTTTTAACTTCAGAAACAAATTGTCCAAAAGTTTTTGCATGAGACTGCCGGGAAGCATTACTTATTCGATATGCTGTAAACAGCAGCACTGCAAAGATGATACAACAGGTGTAAATTAGAAATCCGTAACCAAAATTTTGAGGAAACGAAACTGTAGCTAAAAGTTTTTTTACCACCAACCCGCCAATAACTCCGGCGATGGCACCAAAGGCAAAAGAAATTCCAAAGAAAGATCCCCGCCTTTCAGGGAGGTGGGCGGAATCCAGGAAATCAGCCCAAATTGGAAAGATAAATCCTACGGAAATGGTGAAAAGGAGGAAACAGATATAATAGAAGATCCAGGCGAACGGACCTGTTGGACCGATAAATGCAAAGATGAAGCCAGCTATAAAAATTGGAGGAATGATAAGGAGATGAACCACGATAGCGGTCAATTTAATATTTCTGGTATTACGAGCAAGATACGCTGAATAGATTTGAGGGACAGCTGCAGAGATAACGAAGACTCCCGCAACAGATCCGATGATAATATTGGGAGCATTGAGCTGCTTCAAAAATAAGGGAATTATGGCATAACTGGAGTGAAAAACCATCCCAAACCCCCAGCACATTTCATGTAAAACGTTAAGAAATAAATTCCAATTATGATCGTTCTGAGTAAGTTTTGATATGGTCATTTAATCAGATGACTTTCTCGGTAGAAGTATTGATGACACAATAAGCAAGAGACCACCGAACAATTGGGATGTGGTTAATATTCTTCCGCGGATAAACCAATCAATGAGAACGGCGGAAAAAGGCCAGAAAAGTTCGTAGATTGTGGCATGAGTAGCGGGGATATATTTTAGTCCGTAATAGTAGATGAATAGTGCGACACTTCCCGTTGAAAGGACAATAATGATAATGAACATCCATTGATTTCCCGTTAGAGCGAAAATATCTGGTCTATTCTTCATGGTACAGAAGATGGCAAGAGCCACAATTGTGGTAATCCATAATCTGAGTGAGGTAAGTGTGAAAAATGATAGATGTTTCAATGCGTGCTTTCCCAGAACGGTAGAACTTCCCCATGCGAAAGCTGCCAGCAATGACAATAATGAAGCGATGATCATTTTACTATTCGTTTCGAAATTTGGGAATATACTTCCGAATGTGACGAATAATCCCCCGATGACGGCACCTGCTGCACAGAGCAGATATCGTTTGGTTAGTTTCTCTTTAAGAATGACTGCAGCTAATGCGATGGCAAAAAGAGGTTGGAATTTCTGTAATAAGACCACTACTGAGAGATCAATATACTCCACATAGCTGAGAGCTTTGGTGTAAAAGTAGGTTCCAAGTAACCCTCCAAACAGTGCTACCCAGATGACGGAAACCCAGGATCGATCCCGCAGTTTGGTTACTTCTTTCCACCCTTTAATGAGTAAAGGTAAAAATATGATAGCCCCTAATAGATGTTCCAGCAGAACGATCAGAAATGAGGATACGTTGTACAGATTCTGGCGAATATACCCGTCAACCGACCATAGGATGGCGGCAAAAATTATGGCGAGAGGGGGAAGAAATTTTATCGTTTTCATTGCCGACAATTTAGTATATTTATCGCAAATGCATTAAGGATGTTTTACAATGCCAATCGTTTACGAAATCCCGCCCAGAAAGACTCCCGACAGCGACTCGGAATATCTGGAACAGCTGACCAAGGCAATCTTTCAAGCTGGTTTCAGCTGGTCTGTAATTCGGAATAAATGGGATAATTTCAAACGGGCATTTGATGGATTCGAGATTGAAAAGGTGGCGAACTACGGTTTAGCTGATTTGGAGAGACTGATCAATGACGCCAGCATTGTACGGAACAGACAGAAAATAGCTGCTACTGTTGAGAATGCCCGGACGATGATGGAATTGATTGACGAGTATGGTTCATTTAAGGCTTATCTTGATTCATTAGAGGGTGATTACTACGAGCGAGCAGCGAAGTTACAGCGAGTTTTCAAGCATCTTGGTCGCACGGGTGTTTTTGTCTTTCTCCATTGTGTTAATGAAGAGGTTCCCAGGTGGGAGGAACGATGATGTTGAATTTTGTATGTATATGTTGTTTATGCCTGTCTTTGTGAGAATTAATATT
>JACNLN010000030.1 GCA_014381485.1 Fidelibacterota bacterium | reverse complement strand
TTTAATCATACCTGTCTGGCTTCAGACGGAAAAGGTTTTCTACGTTTATTAGTAAATGGACTCCCTCGAGATCGCCAAAGCCATCTTTTCTGTACTTGCTCTTTCCTTT
The DNA here is from genome assembly GCA_014381485.1 of Fidelibacterota bacterium. Lineage (GTDB taxonomy): Bacteria > Fidelibacterota > Marinisomatia > Marinisomatales > CAZVFT01 > JACNLN01. Next base: position 2,625 of record JACNLN010000030.1, on the reverse strand, counting down.
TCCACATAAACCTGTCAGACTTTCGACTGATCGGTTAGGCACCCGACAGGTTTATCAGGCCCCCGACTGATTGGTGAAGAACCTTATTTTCTTTTTTCCTCTGCCTGTGCATCCATAACTGCGATGGCGGTCATATTTACCACATCCTGCACAGTGCTGTCACCAAGCTGTAATAAGTGAACTGGTTTGGACAATCCGAGCAGGATTGGACCGATTGCGGTTGCATTTGCTAATTGCTTCAGTAATTTGTATGCGATATTACCGGAATTTACATCAGGGAAAATCAACACATTTGCTTCTTCTTGAAGAATAGAGAACGGGAAATGTCTTTGTAATAGATTTGTTGAAACTGCCACATCTGCATGCATTTCACCATCTACAATCAGGTTTGGTTTTGCTTCACGAATTAGTTCCACAGCAAGTTTGACTTTCTCAGCCTGTGGATGTTTAACACTTCCAAAATTGCTAAAGCTAAGCATAGCAATCCTCGGCTTTATGTCCATCTTTTCAGCCTGTTCTGCTGTGAGAATTGCAATTTCAGCCAGCATTTCTGCTGTTGGATCAATATTAACTGTTACGTCTGCTAGAAGTTTTACTTTATTCTTGAATACCAGTATATACATCCCAGCGACGTGATTAACGCCTTTCCGCAATTTAAGAATCTGAAGAGCAGGTCTTAATGTGTCAGGATAGTTTTGAGTAATACCAGAAACCATACCATCAGCATCTCTCATAGATACCATCATTGGACCGTAGTAATTAGGTCTTTTCATTAAGTTACCAGCACGCCGACGAGTCATGCCTTTGCGTTGTCGCATTTTGTAAACTTCAGTACAGTAATCATCATATTTTTCACTACTGCTGGGATGTAACAATTCAACTTCTTCCAGGCTGACCCGTAAATGTTTTGCATTGGATTTAATATTATCTGGATTGCCGAGTAATATAGGTTTGGCAATTCCTTCAGCAGCAATTTGACTGGCCGCCCGGATGATTCGATCACTTTCACCTTCGGGAAACACAATCCTCTTTGGATTCCTCTGAGCTTTGTTAAGAATCGTACGCATCAATTCCCGGCTTTTACCTAATCGAGCTTCTAACTGATCTCGATACTCCTCCAGGTCAAGAGTCTTTCCCGCTACACCAGATTCCATGGCAGCTTGTGCGACGGCGGAAGCTTCCCATATCAATACCCGAGGATCAAAGGGTTTTGGAATGATATAGTCTGGACCAAATTCAATGTGTTCAAGTCCATAAGCATCAGCCACCTCATCTGGAACATCTTTCTTTGCCAGATCAGATAGAGCCATAGAAGCAGCAATTTTCATTTCTTCATTGATTGTTGTGGCGTGGACATCGAGAGCTCCTCGGAAAATGAATGGAAATCCAAGCACATTGTTGACCTGGTTCGGGTAGTCAGACCGACCCGTTGCCATTATGATATCATCGCGAGCCTCTTTTGCATCAGGATAGGTAATTTCAGGATCGGGATTCGCCATAGCAAACACAATGGGATTGTCCGACATAGAACGAACCATATCTTGGCTTACCAAACCACCCCGGGAAAGTCCAAGAAACACATCAGCTCCCACCATGGCTTCCTCCAGTGTGCGAAGGTCTGTATCCACAGCAAACTGCTCCTTGTACTTATTCATCCCTTCTTTTCGTCCTTTGTACAGAACCCCTTTACTATCGCAGAGGATGACATTTTCTTTTTTTATTCCAAATCGTAGGTAGTGTATTACGCAAGCGATAGCCGAAGCTCCGGCACCACTGACCACCATCTTCATGTCTTTCAATTTTTTACCCGTAAGTTCAACTGCGTTGATTAAAGCTGCAGCAGAAATGATTGCTGTCCCGTGCTGATCATCGTGAAACACCGGTATGTTCATATCGTTGATGAGACGTTCTTCGATTTCGAAACATTCCGGTGCCTTGATGTCTTCCAGATTGATACCGCCAAATGTCGGTTCCATCAGTTTAACAGATTCCACAAATTGATTAACATCGTGTGTGTTTAGCTCGATGTCAAAAACATCAATGTCTGCGAACCGTTTAAACAGAACCCCTTTACCTTCCATTACCGGTTTTCCAGCCAGGGCACCGATATCACCCAATCCAAGGACTGCAGTACCATTTGAAATTACTGCTACGAGATTTGCTTTTGCGGTATAAATATTGGCTGTAGATGCATCTTTTTGTATTTCCCGGCAAGGTTCTGCCACGCCAGGAGTATAAGCCAGTGACAGATCATTCTGAGTAGCACAGGGTTTGGTTGCTACAACCTCTATTTTACCGTGACGTTCTTTCTGATGATAATCGAGAGCTTGTTTTTTAGTAATCATTGGTGATTCCTTTCAATATTAATAAAATAAGTTATAACCGTATTTAATTGGGGGGTTAAATTTACTGGTAAAGATAATTGTCATGCGAGCAAAATTGATGATATAATTAGGTAATATTCAGATTTGTTTTGAATACTGTTACTATATGATAAAATTTCTTATTTAGTGTTTGTCTACAAAGTCATGAGTCTTTGTTTCAATAGCCCAGTCCTTCAGGGCTGGGATTTGAATGTGCCAAAATTCCAGCAGGGCATTCATGCCCTTATCATTTGGAATATTA
>JACNLN010000009.1 GCA_014381485.1 Fidelibacterota bacterium | reverse complement strand
ACTGGGATATTGGTGGTTACCGACCAGGTGATATTGAAGTTGTAGCTGCGATTGACATAGATAAGAGAAAAGTAGGAAAGGATGTGAGCGAAGCTATTTTTGCAAAACCAAATTGCACAACAGTGTTTTATAAAGATATCCCGAAGATGGGTGTTAATGTTGTCATGGGCAAGGTTTTGGATGGTGTTGCCCCGCACATGAAAGAATATCCAGATGACAGAACCTTTCTGGTTTCAGATAAAAAAGAAGCTGACATAGTAGCTGTTTTAAAGCAGAGTGGAGCTGAAATCGCCTTAAATTACATTCCTGTTGGTTCGGAGGAGGCAGTAAGATTCTATTCAAACTGCTGTTTAGAAGCAAATGTTGGGCTTATAAATTGCATGCCTGTTTTTATAGCCAGCAATCCAGATTGGGAACTTAGATTTAAACAAAAAAATCTTCCTATAATAGGAGATGATATTAAGTCACAGATTGGAGCTACTATCACTCATAGAACACTTGCAAAATTATTCATAGATAGAGGGGTGAAGTTGGACAGGACATATCAATTAAATACAGGTGGAAACACTGACTTTGTGAATATGCTAGCCCGAGAAAGACTGAAGTCAAAAAAGATCTCCAAAACAGAAGCGGTTCAGTCAATATTAAGCGAACCATTAGAACCAGAAAATATTCATATTGGTCCATCCGATTATGTGCCCTGGCAGAAAGACAATAAAGTCTGTTTCTTAAGGATTGAAGGGCGAATGTTTGGTGATGTTCCAATGGATTTAGAATTAAGGTTGAGTGTGGAAGACTCGCCAAATTCTGCAGGTTGCGTAGTAGATACTATCAGGTGCTGTAAGTTAGCTTTAGATAGAGGAATTGGAGGTGCGCTTACCTCAATTTCTGCATACACCATGAAACATCCACCACAGCAATTTCCGGATGAAAAGGCGAGTGAGATGGTCGAGGAGTTTATACAAGGAAAGCGCGAGAGATAAACCTGAAAGCTTTAATAATCGCTGCTGGAAAGGGTAGTAGACTCGAAAATCTAACTAAAGATGAGCCTAAGCCTCTGATTCAACTTTTGGGCTTATCTTTGATCGAAAGAGTAATCTTAACCGCAAGACAAGTTGGTATTGATGAGCTTGTAATAGTCATCGGCTATCTTGGAGAAAAAATAAAAGAGAAATTAGGCAATGGAAATAGGTACGGGGTAAAGATAGCTTATATTGAAAATAAAGAATGGGAAAAAGGAAATGGGGTTTCTGTCTTAAAGGCTAAGAAATCGTTAAATGAAAATTTTGTTCTGTTGATGTCAGACCATATTTTTGATGATCGCATTCTTAAAGAACTTATCAATTATGATACAAAAAGTTCAGTTGTTTTAGCTATTGATAGAAGAAAACCTCTACTGGGAGACACAAAGGTTCTGGAGAAGGAAGGAAGAAAAATTGCTGATATTGGTAAAAATATAGAAGAATCAAACTGTATAGATACCGGTATCTTTTTGTGCTCACCAAAAATATTTCATTATATTGAGGAGACAGTAAAAGAAGGCAAGACTGAACTTGCACATGGTATTGCTAAAGCTGCTAAGAATAAAGATGCCAAGATATTTGATATTACTCAGATTGAAAGTTACGCATCAAAGATGAGAAAAGAAATCAAACCTTGGTGGATAGATATTGATACGGAAAAAGATTTGATAAAAGCTAAGGAGATGATAATTGAGAATTCAAGTAAAAATCCGTCTGATGCTCTTGCTTATTATGTTCATAAACCAATAGAGAATAAATTGGTAGCTTTTATTTCAAATTGGCCCATTACACCCAATCAATTAACCATTATGGTAAATATATTAGCCTACACAGCAACTGCTTTGTTCTTTTTTGGTTATTTATTACCTGCCTCAATTTTAACTTTTGTTGTAGGAATAGCTGATGGTTTAGATGGTAAATTAGCAAGAGTGAAATTAAAGAGTAGTAAATTGGGGTCATTGGAACATTCCTTTGATTTGTTATTTGAATTTTCATGGTTTATAGCTTTGTCCTGGTTTCTCTTTGGTTCTACGCAGAGTGTCATTCCATTAATCCTCTGTATATTCATAATCCTTTTTATAGCGTTCTACAGGCACATCTATGACCAATTTAGAAGGGCAATGGGGAAAAGTTTAGATGACGCTGGGGATTTTGAAAGAATTTTTAGAAGAATAGCAGGTAGAAGGAACCTATATAATATTCCAATCCTTGTGGGTATTTTATTGGGAGTTCCTTTATACTCCTTGATTTTTATCTTGTTTCATTCTGGAATCACGGCAATTGTATATTCTGAAAGAGCTATGAAACATATGTATGTTATGGACCATAAGAAAATATGAACAAGAAAATTCGGCGATTCAAAAACTCTTTGCCCCGATGAAATCGGGGCTCGGTGCTACCGCTCTCGCCTAACATGGTGTACACGGTTCGCTTCGCTAACTCAAATGCTTCAGGCAATTCACAAACACGCAGACGTTATCTGAAATGATTATTTATTAGTAAAATTGATTATATTATGAGAAAAATAAAAAGTAAGATGAATTCTCCTGATGAAATACTGCACATATTTAATACAAAAAAAATAGATAATAGTTGGTCTTTCATTGAGTATAAACCGTCAGATACTGGTAAATGGTCTCATGGCTTTCATCGCTACCCTGCTAAATTTATTCCACAATTAGTGGAAAGATTGATAGATGAGTATGTATCTGGTGAAGATGCCCACATAAATGACCCTTTTTATGG
>JACNLN010000010.1 GCA_014381485.1 Fidelibacterota bacterium | reverse complement strand
AAAAATTATAAAGGAATCTATGTTTTGGGGAGAGAAGTTTGTCCAATCAGGGACTCCTTTTGAGGATCGTAAAATTAGAAGAGTAATTCCAACAAGATTTTCCGTATATCCATAGGATTTGATTTTTCTGGTAGATGAATAGAATAAATTTTGCATATAATTAAGTCCTCAATTAGATTAAGCACCAAGATGAAAGTTAAAATTAAACCATTTTCCATGAACACTGAGCGGTATTATCGAGATCACGGACATTACCATTCAGGTGATGCAGGTTTAGATCTGTACATCGTAGAAAAAGTATCTATTGACCCTGGAAAAACAGTACCCATTCACTTTCAAATTGCCTGTGAATCTGAAGGAAATAAACCGTATTTTCTTATCCCACGTTCCTGTATTTCGAATACTCCCTTAAGAATGAGTAATTCTATCGGTCTCATTGATGGTGGATATCGAGGAGAGTTGATTGCATATTGTGATAATATCAAAGATGAACCATATACTGTTGAACCGGGAGAAAGGCTATTCCAAATAGTTTCAATAGATGGTTCCCCAATGGAATTTGAGATTGTGAATAAACTTTCAGATACTGATCGAGGAAGTGGAGGTTTTGGGAGTACGGGGAAATAATCTGTTGAAAAAACGTAAGTGTTATATTAAAATAGGCATATTAGCACTTGGTTAATGAGAGTGCTAAAAAATTGTTGACTACATATTTTTTATTTTAATAAATTTATTAGCTTTTTTTAATAGGATATAAACAACATAATAAAGAATAGGAGGTTAAAATGGGACTAAAAATCAAACCCTTGGCTGACAGAGTGGTCATCAAACCGATGGAAGCTGAAGAAATTTCTGCTGGAGGAATTATTTTACCAGATACAGCAAAGGAAAAACCTCAGCAGGGAAGTGTAGTTGCTGCAGGACCAGGGAAAATTAGTGATACTGGGAACCTAATTAAAATGAGTGTTAAAGATGGTGATAAGGTTCTTTATGGAAAATATTCTGGTACTGAAGTTACTATTGATAACGAAGAATATATCATTATGCGTGAAAATGATATTTTAGCAATCCTGTAAATAACAAACGTTTTATAGAGGAGACGTAAATAATGGCAAAACAAATAGAGTATGATATCAACGCACGTAGTGCTCTCAAAGCTGGTGTTGATAAACTCTCAAATGCGGTGAAAGTGACGCTGGGTCCGAGGGGCAGAAACGTTGTTCTCGAGAAGAAATTTGGTGCTCCAACCACCACGAAGGATGGTGTAACGGTCGCTAAGGAAATTGAACTTGAGGACAATCTTGAGAATATCGGTGCACAAATGATTAAAGAAGTGGCATCAAAAACATCAGATGTTGCTGGTGACGGAACCACCACAGCAACGGTTATTGCCCAATCTATCATCACTGAAGGTTTAAAAAATGTAACAGCCGGTGCCAATCCAATGGAAATCAAACGTGGTATTGACATAGCTGTTAAGGTAGTGGTGGAAGGATTAAAAGAGCAGAGCATTGACCTACCAGGTAAAGATGAAATCGCCCAGGTGGCTTCTATTTCAGCCAACAATGATCCCGAGATTGGAGCTCTCATTGCCGACGCGATGGAGAAAGTTGGAAAAGATGGTGTCATCACTGTGGAAGAAGCCAAAGCTATAGAGACCACTCTTGAAGTAGTGGAAGGTATGCAGTTTGATCGTGGATATCTTTCACCCTATTTCGTTACGGATGCCGAGTCTATGGAATCGGTTCTGGAAGATGCGAACATATTAATCCACGATAAAAAGATCAGTACCATGAAAGATCTTCTCCCCATTCTTGAGAAAGTATCACAAACGGGTAAATCTATGTTTGTTATTGCTGAAGATGTTGAGGGTGAAGCTCTTGCTACCCTGGTAGTGAACAAGTTGAGAGGAACACTTAAAATAGCAGCTGTGAAAGCTCCGGGTTTTGGAGATAGGAGAAAAGCTATGCTCCAGGATATCGCAGTTCTCACTGGAGGAACAGTCATATCTGAAGAGCAGGGATATAAACTCGAAAATGCAACTCTGTCTTATCTCGGTTCCGCAAAGCGTATTGTGATTGATAAGGATAATACAACCATCGTTTCCGGTGAAGGTGATTCTGAAATGATTAAAGCACGAATCAATGAGATTAAAGTTCAGATTGATAAAACAACGTCTGACTATGATCGTGAGAAGCTCCAGGAGCGCCTTGCGAAGCTGTCAGGTGGTGTAGCTGTTCTGAGTGTGGGTGCTTCCACGGAAGTTGAGATGAAGGATAAGAAGGCTCGTGTTGAGGATGCCCTGCACGCAACTCGTGCAGCTGTTGAAGAGGGAATAATCCCTGGAGGTGGCGTTGCTCTAGTTAGAACCATTGAAAAGCTCAAGAGCATGAAACTCTCGGAAGAACAGATGGTTGGTGCAAAGATTGTCCGTCGTGCCCTGGAAGAACCGCTTCGCTTGATTGCTGAGAATGCCGGTTATGAAGCATCTATTGTAGCGCAAAGAGTGATGGAAGGTAAAGGAGATTATGGCTTTGATGCTTTCGAAGGAGAATATGTCAATATGTTCAAAGCTGGTATTATTGACCCAACAAAAGTAGCTCGTATTGCGGTTGAAAATGCATCCTCCGTTGCTGGTCTGCTTCTAACAACTCAAGCGATGGTTGCTGATATACCTGAGAAGGAGAAACCAATGCCTCCAATGCCACCCGATGGTGGAATGGGTGGAATGTATTAAACCTGACGGTATATATTCTCCACAAAGCCTCATCAATGATGGGGCTTTTTTGTTT
>JACNLN010000011.1 GCA_014381485.1 Fidelibacterota bacterium | reverse complement strand
GGTCCGTTGTGTTACATCAACCATAAGTAAAAACAAAGAATTTGTAAAGAGAATTTCCTGAAAATTACTAAAACTGACATTTTGCTTAAACACTCAATCAATTTTCGAAAGATGGGTATTTCTAATACAATAACAGGCACAGAATTAAAACACCGTAACAATCTTGAGAAAGATACTTCTCAGTTTGGTTGAAATATCAGTCGAGATGCCTCTCTATCGTATTTGCCCATAAGATGACACCACTTTTTGTTTCGACAAGATTTAAACTCAATATAAACCGTTCATTTTCGATAGAAGCATATCCATCAATAAATCCTTCCACACCAATAAGCTGACCAATCTCCGTGGCACTCGATTCATCAATCGTTCCTGATAAGGACAAGCGGTGTTCAGATAACAACTCTTCCAGCCTTTGCCTGGATACTACTTTATGGCGGTTTGAATTCACTAATTGAGTAATGATTTGTTGGCGAATCATTTCAACATCTATCCCCGCAATTCTTGATTTGATCTGCCATACTGCAATCGAAGTAATATCAAGGTCTTTCGACGATAAATCTGATATTGCTTCAACAATCATCTGGTCTATCACCTGATCTGTATTGATTTGCTGTACCCTATCGGTAAAACCTGGCATCATAGTATCCATCATGGTTTTTCCCATTTTCATTCCCATACTTATACAACCACTAGCGAAAAGTATGGTCAAAATCGGGGAAACCAGTTTAGTGCAATGTCGTATTTGCATGTTGTGAATAGATAACCTCATTTCATCAAATTGTGTTTAACTAAGAAGATCACTCTTCATCCGCTCAAATTCCTCTTTACTTATTTCACCTTTTGCATAGCGTTTTTTCAGAATCTCTAAAGCGGTTTCCGAACCTTTGTTTGACTCTTGATGCTTATGGGAATCGTGCCATGGTGGTCTGAAGTCTCCTCGTCCAAAGAAAGAACTGAGGAAAAACAACATTACAATGAGCATAATTACCGGGAGAATCCACATTCCCCCCATCCAAAAATGCATTGGCCACATATGCCAACCTCCTCTTGCTTCAAGTGAGTAATCTGGGAAATAAAAAGACGACACTATTGATGTAACTAACCATATGATTAAAATCCCGATAATTACCCATAAAATTGGTTTCTTCATTATGAATACCCCTTATTTCTAGCATTTTGAATTCATTTATGCACTTTTCTAATTTCTACTTGAGCTTCAATTTCCATTTTTCTTTCTGAGCGTTACTCGAAATAGCTTCCTCGGTAGTGGTCCTTCTTCAAACTCATCTATGCCAACTATCTGGAAGCCTTTTGCTAACTGTTCTACTTTTTCCACGCTAAAATAGTGCACGATAAAACCGCCAACCTCATACATGTCCTCACCCCTATGAATACCACTGCCGTAGTGGGTATCGTTCGTATGCCGGACAGTGTAAATATTCAATCCTCCTGGTCTCAAGACCCTCATTATTTCATCGGTAAGAAACTGGAGCTCAGAAGTCGTGAGGGCCATGCAGTACAACATATGGGAATAACACGCATCGAAGGAATCATCATCGAAAGGGAGGGATTTTCTAATGTCGTGATGCTTCGTAGTAATCAAATGAGATAAACCTGATGCTCGTGCTTTCTGGGTAATGGTTTCCAACCCTTCCTGAGAATAATCCAATACAAAAACTATGAAACCATTTCGAGCAAAGAATATCGTGTCTCGTCCTTGTCCGCCTCCAAGTTCGAGGATACTTGTTTTGTCTTCTTTTTTAAACAGTTCGGCAGCCTTTTGAGCAGGATCGCTTGGTTCTTTGCCAAACATATCAGGCTTTTTTGATAATGTGTTTTCCCAGTGCTGATGCTGTTCATCCAGAACCTCTTTTGCTATGTTAAATTTTTGCTTTTTCATTTTGACTTTTCATACTTTGTATTGACCACAGTACGAATCCCACTACGCACATAATAATCACCAGTCACTTCAATAAATTTCGGGTCGATTGCTTTCATAAGGTCGTCAAGAATGCGGTTTGTCACATCCTCGTGGAAGACACCTTCATCGCGATATGACCAGAGGTAAAGTTCAAGGGATTTGAGTTCAACACAGAGTTTGTCAGGTATGCAGTGTATTTTGATGGTGGCAAAATCAGGTTGGCCAGTCATTGGGCAAAGGTAGGTGAATTCAGGACAATCAAAATTTATCTCATAATCCCTATCCTTCTTGGGATTTGGGAAGGTTTTTAATTGTTTTGATGGTTTTGTCATTTTAGTCCACAGACCTGCCCGCCACCTACGAAGAGGGGCAGGCGGATTACACTGATAAACACAGATTTATTTTTTTAATTTTAAAGATTGATTGTATGTGAGAAAGACAACTATTTTTTGAGTAATGAAGGTTCGTATGGGAGCTTGAACTTTATCCCTATTTTTCTGATTTCAAAGAACATTTGTTCCATTCCGATTTTTTCAGGATTGAAACTCACTGTGAAAATTCTATTCTCAACCTCAAACCCAACTTTTCTCACTTTCTCAAGCCCTTCCAAGGCTTCAATAATCCGATTGGGACATTCCATTCAGAGAAAGCTATTGCGAATGACTATTCCATCAACTTGAAACTTCACCTCTCCCAATTATCCTCCTTAACATGAGATTAAAAATTAAAAAACACTCAACAAAAAGCTGATTCTCATTAGTTTATTTCCAGATTTGTTTTCATTCGTTCCTACTTGTCGATAGACAGGCTACATCAATCTTCTATGTTCTTTCAACAAACATCTATCCATCACCACCTCCAAGGTTTTTAGTCAACCAGATTGCAGCGACGTTGTCACTGAC
>JACNLN010000122.1 GCA_014381485.1 Fidelibacterota bacterium | reverse complement strand
CTAGATACATAAGTCAATTTTCGGAATATTTTTTGTAAATTTCACAGAATGGATTTTCAAACTAAAATTAAAATACCCATACTCGTCACTGGCTCCCACCGCTCCGGCACGACCTGGGTGGGGAAAATGATTTCATTCTCGCCACAGGTGCAATACATATATGAATGTTTTCATCCCAATGGAATATTGCGATCCAAAAAGATTTTCGATATCTGGTATCAATATTTGGATGAGCAAGACCAACAGCCTTATTTAAATGAACTTGAAAGAATTTTTAAATATAAATACAGTTTCTTCGAAGCTTTTTCTCTTTTTGACAGATTTGGAAAATTCAACTTGAGAAATTCACCAGTTAGGATTGATTTTTACTGTGATGTTTTGAAACTACGAGTAACGCTTAAAAAAGAAAAACCACAACCTTTACTTAAAGATCCAATTGCTCTTTTCTCCGCAGATTGGATTTTTGAAAATTTTCAATCCCAGAATATCGTTCTCATTCGTCACCCAGCTGCCTTCGTCAGCAGTCTTCGACGACTAAACTGGCGATTTGATTTCAATAATTTCCTGAACCAACCAAAACTCATGGAGAAACACCTTCATTCATTTGAAGATCAGATCAATTCTCTATCAGGCAATCCCATTGAAGAAGCTGCAGTATTATGGAATTGTATCCACCACGTGATCAAATATTATCATGACAATTTTCCAAGCTGGATATTCCGACGACATGAGGATTTGTCTCTTGAACCTGTAAACCAATTTGAGGATCTGTATTCAATATTAGACTTAGATTTCACAAACAAGATTAAAGATAAAATCAAAATTCTTACAGGAGAAACTATGCCAGGTGAAGTCAGAAAAAAAGAAAAGATTCATCAACTTAAAAGGAATAGTAAAGCCACCATTAAAAACTGGAAAAAACGGCTGTCTCAAGACGAAATAAATAAAATCCGATTATTAACAGATCCCATCGCTAATCATTTTTATTCTGACGAAGACTGGTAATCAGCACATCGAACGCAATGAAATTCAAACATGTCTATAACATTACATTGAGAACAGCTATCCTATGACTATAAATTAGTCCTGTATAAAAGTTGATTAACTGTTTTTAAATCTTCTTCAAAATCTATTTCCATACATAGTTTATCAGAAATATCGATTGGATATATTTTTAACCCCTTAGCTATAGCTTTCTCTATTCCCTTTTCAAAATAGTCATTATCCCCACATTGTTCTAATTCATCCAACAATAACGGTAAATCTTCAGCACTGACCTTGTTAATACCGACAGCCTCCCCTTTGGCATTGACAACAGATTTAGACACCTGTGATATTGTCCCCAGCGAACTTAATATATATTTCACTTCTTCTTCACCAACAGGCGCAACATTTACAGCCATACAAGATTTTTTAAATTTAATGATATCCTGTAAAACCGAAGCTTCAAACACTACATCGCCATTCAGCCATAGCACATCATTTCCACGTAATTTTTGCAATCCAAGCAATAAACTTTTTGACGTATTAGTATTATCATAATCACTGTTGTACAGAAAAATGAGATTGGGAAATTCCTCCATAATCAAATCCTTTTTGAAACCCACAACAACATAAATGTCATCAAAGCTAACATAGTTTAACAATCCTTCGATTTGATATTGCATTATTGACTTACCGTTATCTAATCTAATTAGCGGTTTCGGATACGGACTATCCAGACGGGAACCAATTCCAGCAGACAGGATAATTACTTTTAATTTATTTTCGCTCATATTTTTTCCCCGTTTTTGTAAGATTTACAAATTCGTTTTATTTTTTTCTCACCCCTAAATACCCCTTTTAATAAGAGTAAAATATAGCCACTTAAAAAAATTAGTGGGAAGAACAACTAATATCCAACATAAAATAACAGTAACCTGCTGTAACCTATTGCAGTGTTTCATAAATAATCTGATTAAACCTCGTGATTTGCGCAGGAGTTTTTCTATTGATATATTTCCTCCAATTGATGCAGATACTTTATGCCAGACTTTAGACGTTGGTATAAAATAAACGGTCTTCCCTAGTTTTTGAATTCGCAGGGATAAATCCACATCTTCCCCGTACATAGAAAAAGATTCGTCAAATCCACCCATTTCTGCAAAATCTTTAGTACGTATACAAAAACAACACCCCGTTGCATAATCTGTTTTTTCGGGATTATCAAATCTTATGTCATCAATTTTTCTTATTCCTCGATGATAGATCATTCCCATCCATAGATTCACTCTTCCACCGCCATACCAGATTCGTTCTGGGTCATTGGTGAAAAATATTTTGGGAACGGTCTGTCCAACGGTAGGATCATCTTCAAGATATCGGATTAATGGTTGAATAAAATCCTGATCCACAGTCGTATCATTATTTAAAAATATCAAATAATCTGGCGGATTATTTTTCAAATGATTGAATCCCTCATTATTTCCGCCAGCATAGCCCAGGTTATTTGAAAGCGCTAAGACATCAATCGTTAAAAACTGTTTCTTTATCAGTTCCACAGAACCATCCGTAGACCCATTATCTACAACAAGGAAATTAACGTTTGGATAGGTAACTTTTTCAAGGGACTTGAGACAATCCATTGTCAGGTCTTTCCCATTCCAGTTCAAGATAATGACGGTTACAGAGGGATTAGTCATTCTGCTATTAATTCCTCAATTGTGTTAATCATATTATCCCAGGAAAATCGTTTTTTATACGTCACAATATTCGCTGAAAATTCAACCTCTTTCTCGTATTCATAAAATTCCTGAATTGCCCGGGAGAATTCGATCGGTATTGGCTCAACAACATAACCCACTTCTCCATCAGGAACAATTTCTGGTAGTCCACCAACATTACTGACAATCACCGGGCGGTTGAAATGATAGGCAATCTGTACAATACCACTCTGTGTTGCTGATCGATAAGGGAGTGCTACCACATCAGCGGCTGAAAAGTAGCTTGCGACTTCCTCATCAGGCACAAATTCAAGTTTCAGTTCTACAATATTTTCAACATTGTTTTGTTTTACGAGATTTTCATATTTCTCAGGATTCTCATAACACTCGCCAACTACCAGGACTTTAAAATTCTCCAGATGATTCTTTAATTCACCTGCTGCATTAATTAAGATATCCAACCCCTTGTATTCACGAATAAGTCCAAAGTAGAGAATCACTTTTTCAGACGAAATGCCCAGTTTTTGTCTTGCTTCCATTTTATCCAATGCATCCCCAAAGATATTATAAATTGGGTGGGGAGAGTACCGATAAATTGCACTGGGGTTGAGGTAAATAAGGTCTCTCTCAACCGATTTTGATAGAACGATAAATCTGTCAACTTTTGTTAAAAAATATCTGGTTAGAAATGTATCAAAAAGTCGCCTTTCGTGAGGAATAATATTATCGCAAATTGCAAGGATTGGGATATCAGATATCCCTTTTATTTTTTTTGCAATATTTCCGAGAGCAATCGCAAAAAATGGCATCCAGTAGCGAAAAATGACAAAATCAGGAGATTGATCAAGAATACGATCTGCTGTTCTTTTCCACGACCAAGGGTTAATAGAACTTACAAGTCTTTCGCTCTCAAATTTGGAAGGCTTAAAATCTGGTTTATACTGTGTTTTCCCCGGAAACAGCAACGAAGGATATTGCGTCGTGAAATTAATCACATTGACTACATGTTTTCGGGATAAATTTTTTACAAGGGCATAATTCAGATCAGCGATACCACCTCGAAAAGGTGGATAGGGACCTACGACGATAATGTTCATTCTGGAAGGGTTAGGTTGATTGTTTCGTCTCGCGAATAACCTGCTTCATTTGTTCTTCTGACGGTGGCTGTGACCGGGCAATCATTTCACCCAGAAGACCCAAAGAGATAAACTGAACACCAAGAATAAGAAGCATAACACCAAAAACCAGTAACGCAAGATGCTTACTGAATGGTTCACCAAGACCATATTTAAGATATAAAACCCAACAATTAACTATAAATCCAATAAGAAAACTTAATATTCCAAAAATTCCAAACAGGTGTAAAGGTCTTCGCATATACCGGCTTAAAAATAAAACGGTCAAAAGGTCAAACAACCCGTGAAAATATCGAGCACCTCCATATTTTGTCTCACCATACTTGCGAGGACGGTGGTTCACTTCCATTTCCGTCACTTTAAAACCTATCTTTCCAACCAAAACAGGGACATATCGATGCATACCTCCCTGAATCTTCATAGATTTTACAACTTCATTGCGATAGGCTTTAAGTCCGCAGTTAAAATCGTGGATTTTGATTCCAGTCAACAAACGAGTAGTAAAATTAAAAAATTTTGAAGGTAGACGCTTAGAGAGTGGATCAAGACGTTTTTTCTTCCAGCCAGAAACGAGGTCAAATCCTTCCTCTATCTTACTAATCAGGTTAGGGATTTCATTAGGGTCATCCTGTAAATCGGCATCCATTGTTATTACATATTTCCCCCTTGCCAACTTGAAACCTTCTGTCAGTGCAGAAGATTTCCCATAATTGCGAAGAAATCTGGTAACCATAATTCGTGGATTGTTCGACGCATATTGTCTTAGTATCTCCTCTGAACCATCTGTGCTTCCATCGTCAACACAGATAATCTCATAGTTGAACTGCTCTTCAAGAATCTGTACCACTTCATTCAACAATTCAGGAAGCGATTCCTTTTCATTAAAAATTGGAATAACAATCGATATGTCTTTTTTGTTCACGCTGTTGCCCTATTCGTTAATTTTTTGTTTTAATGAATCATTCTCCTCATCTAGCTCAAAAGCTCGTTTATAAAATTGTGACGCTCTCTCACTGTCCCCCATCTCAGAAATCACATCTCCAAGATGTTCCAGTACAACTGCATTGTTGCCTTCTAAATCCACAGACCGCGTTATATAATCATATGCTTTTTGATGTTTACCCATCTTGAAGTAAATCCATCCAGCTGTATCTAAATAGGCTGGATTATCTGGCTCCAATTGAAGTGCTTTTTGAACTATCTCCAATGCCTTTTCTAAATCTAGTCCTCTTTCAGCTAAAGTGTAACTATAATTGTTTAATGCCTGACCATCACTCCCATCAGATGCTATGAGATCCCTGTAAATACTATCAGAATACTCAAATTCATCCAGTTGACTGTGTATCGATGCCAATAAATGTTTTGCCAAACGATCATCAGGATTAATTTTTAGAGCATCCAACATACTCTTCTTTGCTAGAACATAATTTCCTCGCATATTATAACTTCTTCCAAGAAGATAGACAATGCCAAAATCATCTGGAAAAATATCCCGAGCTTTCAGTAATACAGAAATTGCATCCAATGGATTGTCTTGATAAATATAAGTTAAAGCAAGTTGAGTATATCCTGATCGTTCATCTGGGAACAACTCCATACATTCCTTTGCATATTTCTGAGCGAGAACATTTTGTTCTTGTTCTAATGCAGCTTGTCCTAAAAAGTAGACAACTGCTAATGATTTATAATCTTCTTCATACAGGATTTTAAAAAGTGAGTCCGCCTTCGAAGTCTCTTCACTTTCATAATATCTGATTGCCAGCTGTTCTAAAACCTCAGGTTCTCCACCAGATAATTCAATAAGTTTCTCCAGACCGTAAATGACTTCCGCCAGGTTTTGAGTTTGAATAGCAAGTTCACTATACAATCGCCAATACCTGGTACTATTCGGGAATAACTTAACCAGCTCTTGATACACCATAAATGCAAATTGGTAATCACCTCTACGTGTGGAAAGCTCCGCCGCTCTTATTAGTGCCCGTTCTTCTGTTGGATGACTTTTATAAATATCTCTGTAGATATTCTGAGCTTTTTCAGGTTCTCCATTTCTTAAGGCAATTTCCGCAATCATGTAAAAGTAATCCAATTCATCAGGATATAGTCTGATCAAATATTGGTATTCCTTTTCTGACTTCTCCATCTGATTTTGAATATAGTATAGATGAGCTAACAACTCTCGAGTTTCCTTATCAGCAGGTGCAGTTTCGAGAGTCTCCAACAGCACCTCTTCCGCTCGTTTAAATTTTCCTATCTTTATATAAGCTCTTGCCAGTGATACCCTGATGGTGGTTGAATGTGGATCATGCTTTAATGCATCCTGATATTCAAGAATACCCCGAGGGATATTTCCTTGCATCACCATCAATTCTGCATCCATAAAATAGCTTAATGCCTTTGGGTTAACCTCCTCTCTTTCAGATGTTGTTGAATCAATAACTTCCTCTGTGACACTACTAACTGGAGTTATTTCAGGTACCGTTGAACATCCAAAAACAATAACAAGTATCGAGATGATTTCAGATATTAGCTTTATTTTTGTTGACATATTCATAAATTCTTCACGAAAAAAATTACCTTTACCCTCATGATATCACAAGGAATTTCATATATTTTCTTCTTAACCAGATTTTTGTCAAATATTAAAAATCAGGAGGTACCAATGGTCAAATATATCATGTTAGTATTATTGATACCCTTAAGTTCCCTTTTTTGCCTGGATTGCTCTACCTATGCAGCAAGACGAGAGGCAGTTCGAGAACACCTAGGTCCTAGTAGTGTTATGATTATTTTCACCTCACCAGTTGTCATCCGAAATGGAGATGTAGAGTACGAATGGCGTCCGGATAGCGATTACTGGTATCTGACCAGACATCCAGAACCCAAAAGCTGTCTAATTCTCACAAGCAACCATTCTGATATTATTTGTAATCAATTCACACAAGAGCTTCTTTTTACTCGACCAAGGAACCCTCACATTGAAGTCTGGACTGGTAAGCGACTTGGAATAAAGGGGGTAAAGTCCACGCTCAATCTAAATTATGTTACCACAACAGATTCTCTCAAATACTATCTTGATGAAATCCTGCCTCAGGTTGATACGTTGTTTCTTAATCGAAGAATCCCCAAAGATGAATGTAATATCCCTGATTTCCTCATCGATATGATTGCCAATGGAACCTTTGAAGTCCTATTTGCAGGAGAAATTATCCTTCCACTCAGGCATATCAAATCCCAGAATGAAATCACACTGCTCAAAAAAGCAGTCACTATCACAGGTCACGGTCTTGAACAAGCAATAAGACGTGTGAAACCAGGGTTAACTGAAAATCAAATTGAAGCTACAATTGAGTTTATTTTTCGGGAAGAAGGAAGTAAACGGACAGGATTCCCATCAATCATAGGATCAGGACCAAATAGTACCATCTTACACTACACAAAAAACGATAGGTTAATGCACAAAGGAGATATGCTTTTAATGGATGTGGGGGCAGAATATCAAATGTACACAGCTGATATAACAAGGACAATTCCGGTGAGTGGGAAATTTACAGAGGAACAGGAGGAACTTTATTTATATGTACTGGAGGCTCAAAAACTTGCCTTTGATTCGGTGCGGGTAGGAATGACTCTCATGGATTTGCATAAAATTGCCAAACGCTATCTGGATAATGTTGGTTTTGGTCAATATTTCATTCACTTTATTGGTCATTGGTTGGGTCTCGATGCTCACGATGCAGGTAGCTATAAAAGTGAGATTCAGGTAGGAACAGTTTTCACAATAGAACCGGGTATTTATATTTCATACAACGATACCACAGCAGATGAAAAATACCGTGGTATTGGAATCCGAATCGAAGACGACATTCTTATGACGGAAGATGGTCCAATCTTGCTTTCAAAAAATATTCTGAAAGATGTAAAAGATATCGAAGCGTTAATGCGAAGACGACCTAAGCGGAGAATGTAGAAGGTAAACCAACATCATTTCCACCAGCGCGTTTAATTTGATACATCGCTTTATCCGCCACTGCAATCAACTCCTGATCCGTTGTACCATCTGTGGGAAACTCTGACACCCCACCGGTGATGGTCATCCGTACCTGTATTCCATCTTTATCAAATAAATGATTAGCTACATTACTTACGACTCGTTTGCTGCTCAGAATTGTATCTTTAATACTGGCATTAAGGAGAATAATTGCAAATTCCTCACCACCATATCTTGCCGTGATATCTATATTCCGAACGCTTTGTTTAAGTACTTTTGCTGTTTCCTGCAGTACAAAATCACCGTGTAGATGTCCATAAGTATCATTTATCCGTTTAAATTTGTCAAGGTCCAAAATCAACAGTACAAGCTTTGTTTGAAACCGATTAGCACGATCAATCTCCTCATTCAATCGCTCAACAAACGTACGATGGTTTAAAAGTCCCGTAAGACCATCATGTGTCGCCGACCTTTTAACAACAGAATAATCCTCCGACCATTTTAATATCTGGCAAATATTGCTACCAAAGATTTCTATCATATGTAGATCATTCATTGAATACTGGTCGGGGTTGAAACTTTCCAGTATCAGAGAACCAATGGTATGAGAATTAACATTCAAAGGTATTCCAATAAACGAAGTAAACGAATGATCTGGTAGATCACCTTCCCTGAATCTGCCCTTTACATCTTTTTCTAACATAATATTTGGGGATCTAAACGGAATTCCTTCTCTTAAAACGTTCCCATGAAGAGATTCATCTAATACTAACCTCTCACCTTTCTTATAATCTGCATTAAATCCATCCACAATTTGAATTATAACTTCATTCGGTTTTTTATCATCAATCAGTGTAAATGTTAACTTATCATAATAAAGTGATCTTTTACAAAATTTTACGAATTTATCAAACAATTCCTCTTTTGTGTTATCTATACTTATTTCTTTATGAGCTGACGTCATATCCATTAAAAAAGAATTCTGTATCTTAAGTATATCCAGTTTACTGGTATCCTTTAATGTTTTAGTAATCATCTGACAGAGATGTTTCGCCACTTCTTTATCATTTTCCTCAAATTCACCAAATTCTTCAGCCTGAATTACCAAAAATCCCACCATTTGGTTGTTGCTGGATATCGGGGAAACTAATATTGAAGCACTATCAGCCAATGTTACATTTTGATTAAAAATATGTTTAACATCTTCAAGCCCGGAATGAGGTGTATAAAAAGTTGGACTATCCATGTTAAGAAATTTACTTACGGTATTATCAGATAAAGAAATTTCACTCGAAAAGAGAGGAGAACCTTCAATCAAAGAAAAAGTCGTGTTAGATGTGTTCATTAAATACAACCCCACATTGAAATTCGAGTAATATGTAAAGATAAATTCAGTGACAGGTGCCAATCTACCTGCAACCTCACTCATTTTTATCTCGACCTCTTCATTCAGTAAGACTATATCTTCATCCGTAAGACGCTGATTTTCTTCAGAATGCTGTTCTTCCTGTAATGATGTAAGAGAATATAATTGATAAAAAATAACACCAATAGTTATGACGATGACAAATTTCAATACATTGAAAAAAGGACCTTCAGGACTTGGATATACAAAAAGGATAAATAAAATGAATACGAAAAAAAGTGATAAGGTGATTCGAACTATAGGAAACCTTCGATACAAATTTTGTCTATACACAAATGAAAATTAATAAATTAAAAAGAGAAATAAAAGTACGTTAGAAAGAAATCTGCTGATGTTTTATTTCTTATCCTTTACCAGTCGAATTTTCCCTTTTAAATCGGGTTTTTGACGAATGGGTTTTTCACGGGTTAATATCGAATCTTCCTCCTGTTCAGAAACCAACATTTCTTTTTCTCCAGTCGTCACAGGACGAATATTTTTATTTTTAACAGGATCGGAAAATTGATTTATGGTTGGATTTGGGATGGGTTGAGTAAAAGTTTGGGGAGATTTTTCTGGTATCAGACTTACAGCCAGCACCACAATAGCAACTACAGCGGTAACAAAGGCAAAGGCATACTTAGGTTCAAATCCCCATAGGTGTCTTCCATAAAAAACTTTTGAGAATCTCCTTGTAGGACGAGAAGAAACCGTTTCAATCTTTCTTTTAAGGTTACCGTTAAAATTCTCGGAAACAGTGAGTTTTGGCAGTTTGTTGAGGGCTCCCACAATAGTGAGGACACCTTCATACATTTCGCTACATTGAGAACAGTTACTGATGTGCTCATCAAATTCTTTTATCTGTGTTAGTGAAAGTTGTTTATCAATATATGCAGATATTTTATCCTGACACTCATAACAATTCATCAAATAGTTTACCTCCTATTTTTTCTGACATCTTTTAGTTCCTGTTGTAGTTGTATTCTTGCTCGATTGATTCGTGATTTTACCGTTCCCAGTGGAACATCGAGTATCTTACTAATCTCTTCATACGAAAGTTCCTGAATATCTCGTAAAATTACAGCCGTCCTGAAATGGAGTGGTAAATTTTGAATTGCTCTTTGAATTTCCAACTCTGTGTACTGACCTTCTATTAGCGCACCAGATTTATCTTCAGTGGGGATATCATAATCCTTTTCCTCCCTTCCAATCTGACTGAGAAAAGATACCTTATGTCTTTTCCTTTTCCTCAATTCGGTTTTCGCCATATTGGAAGCTATTGTGTAAATCCATGTGGAAAATTTCGCAATACTTCGATAGAAGTGCTTATGGGTATACAGTTTCAAAAGTGTATCTTGAACAATGTCTTCCGCATCATTAATATCACCCAAAAATCGCACTACAAAATTTATTAATTTATTCCTGTAGCGATTTACCAGCTCAGTATACGCCTGTTCATCACCTTCCTGAAACCGACGAATCAGTTCTTCATCGGTATATGTAAATTGTTCGTTAGCCATAACTGTGTGTAATTTGAAAAAGTAGTGGTATCAAAATCGCTCTCTCATCAATTCCTGTTGATTTTACTTTTTTATCAGCATCCCTTAAAAATCTGAAAATAGGCTTGATATCACCCTTTTTATACTTCCTTTTATAATTTGGTAACCTCTCTATTATTTGTCCGCTGAGCCAGATTTTCTTGATATCCTTTTTGTGAAAATCTCCAGGAAGGTGCCGAAAATACAATTCCTGAAACATTCTTGTTAACTGGGAAATTATAATAGAAATCTCAATCCCCTGATGAAGTAATTTTTCTCCAATGTGTACGGAAGTTGAAAATTCCCTTTTGCCCACTGCATCCAAAAGATGCCAAGGAAAGTAATTCCGATCCCAGCCAGCATGCTTTAAAACAAGATCTTTGGTAATAAGATTATCTTTATCACCAAGATCAATTTTAATTTTGTTAATCTCATTGAATATATGATACAATGAATCACCACTCAATTCAATAAGACTATCAATCGCCGCTTTTTCAGCCGACAATTGTTCCTGTTTTAATAAAAATTCCACCGACTCGGGCATCTTATTTGGAAATGGTGGGGAGGTATTTACACTTCCTACTATACGACTTAATTCATTGATAAGTTTCGATCTTACATCATATTTATCAATGATAATAATCAAACAATTTCCCTGGTTAGGTGATTTACAATACGCAAGCAGTTCCTTCCTATTATTTCCTTTAATCTGCATAGGATTTCTCAGGATGAACAGCTTGGTCTCGGCAAAAAGTGAAACATAGGAGAGTTCTGCTAAAATAGTCGTATAATCCGTTACTTCCGGTATCAATACAACCTTGTCAATCTGTCTGCCCTGCGAAAAATATTTTTCTACTTGTTTTATGAAATAATCCTGAATAAAAAAATCATCGCCATTTAAAAAATATACAGGTGAAACATTACCAGCCTTAATCATTTCAATCGCCTTTTTATAATTCATTTTCAATGTTAAGCTCTCTTTTTTAATCTACCGTTAAAAATACTTACTACGATAATAGTTAGTAAAGCAGTGAAGAAACCAGGAACTAAAGAATATAAAGTAGTTGATAAAGGCGAATTATCCCATAAAATTACGGAGACAAATCCCACAATCATACCTGATAAAACTCCATTTTTTGATGTTTTTTTCCACCAGAGTGATAAAATAAGAGCAGGACCAAAAGCTGCACCGAGTCCGCCCCACGCAAAGAGAACCTTATCAAAAATGGACTTTGGTAAATTCGATAGCAAGATTGCAATAATTCCAAGTACCATTGTTACCTGTCTTGACACCTTAACAAGTTGCTTCTGACTGGCATCAGGTTTGATAAATTGGTGATAGATATCTTCGGACACGGCAGAAGTCGTTACCAGAAGTTGAGAATCTGCTGTTGACATCATGGCTGCAAGAGCGCCACTGATCAATATCCCAGCAAACCATGCAGGAAAAATCGTCTTTGCCAGCTCAGGCATCATCATTTCAGGGTCCTTAAAATAGCCCCCTCCAAAATAACCCAAAGCTACCAACCCCATTAAAACAGCTCCGCCATAAGCAAGAATAGCCCAGACAATTGCGATTTTTCTTGACGTTTTAATATCTTCAGCGGAACGAATACTCATATACCGAGCCAATAGATGTGGTTGTCCTGAATACCCCAATCCAACACCCAATCCACCTAAAATTCCACTTATCAATGTCCATCCGGTACGATTGCCAGTAATGGACAATAGATCAGGATTGATGTTCCCGATCTTATCAACGAGACCTGACCAGCCACCAAGGTGCCCCAGTGTAACGAATGGAAGTACCACCAGGGTTACTAACATAATCCACCCCTGGATAAAATCTGTCCACGCCACCGCAAAAAATCCCCCCATCAATGTATAAAACACGATTATAGCCGCTCCTGTCATTACACCGCTCATATGGCTCCAACCGAAGGTCTGTTCGAGAGATTTTCCAGCAGCGTCAAACTGAGCTGCAATGTAAAACGCAAAACAGAAAGAAATGATGCCGGTAGCCACCAGACGAATCACCGGTTGATTTCCCCCGTATTTAAGCTCAAAATATCTTGGAATTGTCAGCGCACCCAACTGTTCACTTTCCCTTCTTAACCTCTCTGCCACTAAATACCACGATACAGTGATGCCCAGCACACACCCAATAGCCGTCCATATAGCCGGTTCTAATTTTGTCCCAGAAGGATCTCCCAATCCGCATGCGTATACCAAACCTGTCAAACCAAGCAACATCCATCCACTTTCCCCCGATGCTCGTTCTGAAAACGCCACCACCCATGGACCCAGTTTTCGACCAGCCAACAAAAAATCCGGTAATGTTTTTGTTCTTCGAGCACTCCAGATGCCCACAACTAAAATCACAATTAAATAAATTGCGAAACCGATACCAATAGCACTCATTTTACATTCTCAGTGTTAAAAATCCCATTAACAAACAATATATCCCAAACCAATGAAATTTACCTTTCATAAGAAGACTTAATAACAATTTTAATGCCAAAATTCCCACAACAAAAGATGTTGCAAACCCTGTAAATAAAATCCATGTTGATTCACCCGAACTTGATAATGAGATAAAATCACGAATCATAAAAACCCCCGAACCGATCAGAGCTGGTATCGCTAGAATAAATGAAAATTTAGCTGCTTCTTTAGCGTGAATCTTCAACAACAATCCAGAACTGATTGTCATCCCGGATCGGGATACACCCGGTAAAAGTGCAATCGCCTGAAAGAATCCCACGATAATAGATTTCCAACCAGAAAATTTTGAGTAAGAAGGTTTTGCAAATTTGGTTGCTAAAAGAACAAGACCCGTAAATAAAAATGAATATCCGACGAAGTGAGGATTTTCAAATGCTTTTTCCACACTTTCTTTCATTGTCATTCCAACTACCACGATTGGAATCGTTCCAATGAGTAAATAACCAACATATTTCTGTGTACTCTTTTCTAATAAAGTAACTACCAATTTCTGTACGTCCCTGAAAAATATGACAAGTATACTCAGCAAAGTTCCAAGATGAACAGAAACTTCAAATAAAATCCCCGGTTGAGAAATTCCCATCATAGATTGGGCTACTACGAGATGCCCTGAACTGCTAATAGGAAGGAATTCAGTAATTCCCTGGATTACACCCAAAATAATTGAATCAAGAAATGTCAATGGTAATTACGCTGTTTTATGAAGTATCTAACGGTTATTTTACTCAAGTTTCGCATATGAATATTTCCTTCTTATCCATAGAATAGTCCTTTTCCGTAGGTTTATAAGGGCGTAAACGCCCTCCC
>JACNLN010000012.1 GCA_014381485.1 Fidelibacterota bacterium | reverse complement strand
CTTGTAAGAAAACAGAATATTGTCCAAGGAAATGTGGATTGGGAAACCTCCGCTGGCACAAATGCTGAAGATTCTGAATGGATTGTTTACGATCGTGATACATTTACTTATGCTGGTTCACACACCTGTACTTCCTGTGATGATGAAGTTGTTATCACGGTGACAAATAATCAGCCGCCTGTGGCTGATGCTGGGATAGATCAAACGGTTGTCCAAAAAACCGAAGTTACCTTGGATGGTTCTGCCTCGTTTGATTCTACTGATACAGGCACTTTGACTTATCACTGGGCTACCTCAGAAAGTATTACTCTTTCAGATTCAACAGAAGTATATCCCACCTTTACTGCACCTGCCGTTTCTGTAGATACGGAATATATCTTCACCTTGTCTGTAAATGATGGTTTGTATTCTTCAACTCCGGATACAGTTGTTATTGCAGTTGTGGTGAATAATCAACCTCCACTTGCACTAGCAAGTTTTGATTCTACTTTTTTTGAAGTGGAAGGGTATGACACTACATTTTATGAATATGGGTTAGAAAGTACTTTCTATGAACATTGTGAAGTCACACTGGTTGGTGAGAATTCATATGACCCTACAAGTACTGGTGTTATGAATTATAGTTGGATTGCTCCAGAAGGCATAAATCTTTCAGATTCTACCGTTGCTAATCCAACTTTTGAAACTCCAAGATATATCGGCGAAGATAGAAATTATACATTTAGCCTTGTTATTGATGATGGTGATCTTCTTTCCGATATAGCAAGTGTAGTCATCTCTGTGGAAGCACGCTATCCAATAGTTAATGTAGTTAAGTTCCCCGATTCAACTTTTTTTGAAGATTCTCTAGTTACTCTCGATGGTTCTAATTCATATAATCCAGATGGTAGTTCGTTATACTATGAATGGGAAGATCTTTCCAATACATTATCTCTATCAGGAGGAAATACTGCCAACCCCACTTTTACAATTCCTAAAAGTATCGGCAGTGATAAGGATTATACAATTACTCTACAAGTGAATGATGGTGAATTTTCTTCGGAATCAGAAGCCGTTATTGTGTCGGTAGAAGCACGTTATCCAAAAGCTGATGCTGGTAAAGATCAAATTGTCACAGAGGGTATTGAGGTAACTCTGAATGGGGCTCGTTCTGGCGATCCAAACGCCACTTTAATTTCCTATGGGTACTGGGATACCGATGTTGATTTAGAAGACTGGGATTGGGAAACAGGAACAAGAAGAGTCATTACTTACGCAGATAACGGTGTATGGAAACCGTGGGATGGATATTCATTCCATTGGACATCTATAGATGGGATAGTACTTTCCGATACGAATGCTGTAAAACCCACCTTTATTGCCCCTGACGTTTCCGAAGATATAGATTACACATTTACACTTACTGTGGATGATGGTGAATTTAATTCGGATGAAGAGAACGTTACGATTACAGTTATTCCTTATCAATCTCCCATAGCAGACGCTGATGAAGATAGAAAAATCTATAAAGGTGATGAATATTCCTTAGATGCTTCTGGTTCAAAATCGAGAATATGGACAATAATTAATTATGATACCACTGTCGTTGGCAGTTTGAGTTATCGTTGGACTGCTCCTGAAAGTATTACCCTTTCTGATACCACGTCTGTTTCTCCTACTTTTAAAGCTCCTGATGTTTTAGAAGATACGGATTATATCTTTACGCTTACTGTAAACGATGGAAGATCCGATTCTGAACCGGATACGGTTGTGATTACGGTTAGCGACAATTTCTTTTCACCCCCTATATCTCCACCTCTCTTCACAACAGTTGATCACGGAGTTGTGATGTTAACATGGGATAAAACGTCTGAAAATTCCATTGATTCTTTGACGGGATATGCTGATTTTGAGGGATACAAGCTATACAAAAGTACTGATGGCGGCAAGACATGGGGAGGACCTGACGATATTCTGTATGATTACGAAGGTCAACCCGTTGGGTGGAAGCCTATTGCTCAATTTGACCTGGATTTCGAACAGGATACCTCTCATTGCATTTATACAAATGATTATTACTGCGAGAATAACAGGGGAATAGGAATCTCAGGTTACGATCCATTAGCTCCAAGGTTTAATCTTGGGGACAATACTGGCCTTGAATATAGTTTTATTGATTCAAATGTTGTTGATGGTGTGGAATATACCTATTCACTTACAGCGTATGATATAGGAGTTTGGACATATATAATAATTTATAGATATAATTATACGTTTTTGGACACAATGCCTGCTGATACCTTCATTTATCATAGGTTGAGTTATGATATTGAGAGTTCCTTTATAGATACTACCGATAACAAGGAATATTATATTTTAATTCCTTCGTTGGGAGTCACAAATGGAGAAAAAATTTATACTGAGAAAATCAGCTGGTCCCAGTCAAATCCCGATCATTTCACCAATAGTGGAAATCCTTTCATAAGTTTGGAATGTTCAAAAGGGGTTTCTCCTGAAGATATTAATTTTGTGACCATTATTCCTGGATATCACGCCAGCAACATTACCTTTCCAAATCCGAGAAAGGCAGACGAGTTTATTGTTACCAATTTAGGTGCCATCGGAACGGGGGATCGCTTTTTCACAATTATAAATGAAGATAGCTTGTCGGATGCCTTGATTCGATTTGAAATCCAGGCGGATTTAGGGACTGCTTTTGAAAATTATGCTATTGATAACCCTGTTTTATATACCTATGAAGTTGATACAATTCCCGTGCTGAATCGTCCAGCAGCTCAAATTCCGGTTAATTGGGGAGATGAATTTTCCTTTAATGTTGATACATCTGGCAATCCTG
>JACNLN010000042.1 GCA_014381485.1 Fidelibacterota bacterium | reverse complement strand
CGTTGATCTAAATCATATAAAACTACAACACCTTCCGTTGCTGCACTACCCACCCATAAATGACCTTCCTTATCAATTGTTAAAGCAGAAAGGTCTGTTTCTACAAGTCCATTGACATTGGTAATGGTTTCAAACAATTCTTCGGTTCGATCAAATATGAGGAGCCCTCCGGAAGTGGCGCAAATGAGTTCATCGTTTATTTCAACACACTCCCTAACATCGAGAACGGATGTATAAGATTTCCATTCCCCTACCCTGCTCTGGGTTGTCAGCAGAACTGGTAACACAAAGACAAAAGTACGACAAATATGATATCTATTACGTAACATTATCTATTATCCAAATGGAGCGGGAATAAAACAGATGATAAAAATGATGAGGGATATCCATCCGATAGCCTTATCACGGGAAGATAGGGGTGTACTGATATCCAAAATTGGAGGGTGTCTGACAGTCCTCATCAGGATAAGAATCAAAGCACCCCAGACAAGCCAGTTCAGGGAGAAAAAAGCAAGGGGAATTAGTCCGAGGAAGATCCACTTTGCTAATTTATTCTGTTTCTCCCCGAGGATAGCATAAGCGATATGACCACCATCAAGTTGCCCAAGTGGAAGTAGGTTGAGCATGGTTACAAGAAGTCCAATCCATCCGGCAAAAGCAATGGGGTGAAGTAAGATATCCTGGTTTTCAGCTAAACCAGGAAATGTCATTGATGTCAAAAACTTCATCAGTAGTGAATCCCCAAGGTAAATCCCAATATGGTCAGTTAAAATTACTACCTTTGATTTGAGTAACCCAATAATCAGAGCTGGAACCGCTATAATAAATCCTGCTATGGGACCTGCTGCCCCGATTTCCAGTAAAGCCCTCCGGTTCTGAATAGGACTTTTTATCCGAATAAATGCACCAAGAGTTCCCAGAATAAAGGGGGGTGGAACAGGGATAAAATAGGGTAATGTGGCATTCACTCGATGTTTGAGAGCAAAGTAATAGTGACCGAATTCATGAGTACCCAAGATAAGAAGGAGGGTAAAAGAAAAAGGGGCACCTTTGAAAATATCACTTGGATGGCGGAATAAATTACCGCCTTCCATTAGAGATCCTGCAAGAAGAGTGGTAAAAACAGTAGCAAAAAAGAGGATAAGATGAATAGGAGGAATGTTGATGATAGTATCCTTTTCCTCTTCCACGGTTAACCAGACCATCTCATCAGTTTGATTAATTTTTAGAGAAATGGGGAACTCTTTTAATTTCTTCGTAATGTCATCCACTGTGTGATGTTCGAACAATTCTCCTATAGCAATCCAGGTCGAACCGGTAGAACCAATTTTCCGAACGAGAAAGATATCATCAATTTTGCCCAGAATATCTCTAAATTGAGTTTCGTCCATATCACAATTTAACTTTTACGATTGAGGAATAAAATCTGTTCCTTTTAAGTTACGTGAGTAAGGATTTGTTTCCATATATTCTTCAACACCGAAATATCTTGAATTAATGGATTGGTTGCATTAATTTCTGTTGTAGCTGATACAGAAAAAGCGCAATGTATGTAACAGAATAAAGGGGGCAACACTATTAATTTAAAAAATAGTAAACTTTGGATATTATTAATAATAATCGTGTTTACACAAATTCAAGCAGAACATTTGAAGCCATATATTCTTGCAACAGAATGTGAGATGAACGTCAGCGATGCTGTATCTGCTGTAAGAGAAAAGCTACTAGAGGAAGAATTTGAAATTCTTGGAGACTACTCTCCGGCTGGAGAGGATACCCGTAGAGTTTTAATTGTAACTCATGATGAATTGATTGATGCCGTTCAGCAAATTGGCGGGTTTGCCGGATTTGCAGCCGCTCAGAGGATTGCTTGTACGTGGGAAAACGGCAGTACCTACATATCCTATGTTGACCCTGAATACATTGGCAATGCATATTTCCAGAAAAATTATCCATTCGTGGAAAATAATATAAAAGCTGTTTCTAACAAACTTAAGACTGCCTTAAAAAATATTGGCTCACCAAGATTCCGGCCATTTGGATCGGAAGATGGACTAACACCAAATAAGTTGCAGAAATATCATTACATGTTCGGCATGGAATACTTTGAGGATGTAGTAGAGTTGAACACATTCAATCATTTTGAAGAAGCAAAATCAACCATCGAAGCCAATTTTAACGATGGAAATAATGGAACTATCCCTGTGTATTCAATCGAAATTCCGGATAAACGCCTGAAACTCTACGGTGTTGGTTTATCAGGGGAGCGGGGGGAATCTCATTTCCTGCCTATCATTGATATCAATACCCCAAAGCATTCAGCCTTTTTACCCTATGAAATTTTGGTCATGGATAATGAAGTAGTTATGCTCCACGGCAGGTATCGAATTGCCCTATCTTTCCCTGACCTCACGATGATGACTTTTGGCAGGATTATGTCCACACCAGGCGATATAGAAGACTATATGCAAAGCTTGGTGGAAAGATGAGATTGGAGCGATGGGCGATCCACTGTTCGATGATCCAACCAAACCGCTATATCCCCTTCGGGTAGCATCGGAATTATCAAATACCTCCGTGTATTCCCTTCGGAAATATGTCGATGAGGGGCTGATCCTTCCCTATCAAACCCCCACAAAACGCCGCTTATATTCACAGGTTGATATTAAAAGAATACTCTGCATCCGAAAATACCTGGATGAATACGGTTTGAATATAGCAGGAATCAAGGCATTATTTGCGCAGGTACCATGTTGGTTGCTAAAACCTTGTAACGAGGAAGACTGTATACAATGTGAAGCATACACATCTGCAACCGAGCCATGCTGGCAGGTGACTACAAAAGGTCCAACCTGTAAGAATGAAGATTGCCAGACCTGCGCAGTCTATCGCCTGCCGGAAAAGTGTGATGACATTAAATCACTATTTAAAAATCTTCAACAATTAAATAGGGCTGATAAAAAAGGAGAATAAAAAATGGATAAAGACATGTCAATAGCGAAGACGTTAAATCTAGAAGGACTGCTCTGTCCAATTCCGGTAGTAAAACTGAGCAATGCTGTGAAGGGTATTGGCGTTGGTGAAGTGATCGAGGCTACAGCAACCGACCCCGGTGTGATGATGGATATTCCCGCCTGGTGCAAAAGTACTGGTAACGACTTAATCAGTCTGGACAAAGAAGACGGTATCTTTCGGTTTGTTGTCTGTCGTGTCAATTAGACCGATCATATTAACATCATGGATTAATCTGAAACTGCAAAAGGATAACAATTATGACGAATGAATATATACTTCATTTCATTGAGTATGAACTTCAGGCTATTGCATTGATGTGGATGGCAGTCTTATATACTATAAAGATAGTTCAATTGTCACGGCTGCCCATATCCTGGGAACGTGGTGAGAAGAAAGGAAACCCCACCAGAGGTGTTTTACGGTCTTATGGTACGATATTTATGCCATGGTCAATGGAGAGTAGTAAAACACATCTTTGGCGCTGGGCGGAGTTTGGACTTTATCACATTGGTGCATTAGTGGCGATTTTTAATACATTTACCTTTCCCTTCGCACCAGCTATGATGACTCCGTTTGTTCGTGTTTTATTTGCTGTTTTAATCGCTCCAGCGTTTGTTGTTGGAATATTGAAATTGATTCGGCGGATCGGGAAACAAGAATTGAGAATTATCAGTACACCAGACGACTATTTCTCGCTGGTATCATTGCAATTCTTTTTCTTTTTTGGCATCATGGCATTATTGGTTGGGACTCCAAGCTGGAGGATGGCATATTTTCTGATTACTGCCGGATTTTTATTTTACGTGCCGTTCAGTAAAATTTCTCACTATATCTATTTTTTCTTTTCCCGGTATCTAACAGGAAAACGATACGGTTGGCGAGGCGTTATTCCTAGACTGGAGAGTAAATCATGAGCATCACTCGAACAGCATTAGAGGAAGTGGAAAAAAGATTCAACCGACTCATCGGCACATCAGCAACAAATCTTTGCACTCACTGCGGATGGTGTGTTGAATCGTGTCACGTTTATCTCTCAACTCTTAATCCTGAATTATCACCAGTTGCAAAGACGGAACGAGTTAGACGTGTTTTAAAAAGATCTCATGACTGGTTAAGCAAATTGGTTCCTTTCTGGACAGGTGCTGCTGATTTGACTGAGAGTGAGTTGGATAAGTGGGTGGAATTAGCGTATAAATACTGTACCCTTTGTGAACGGTGCGTTATTAACTGTCCGATGGCTGTAGAGACGCCGCAAATAATGGGTGCCATCCGGGGGACACTGACATCTATTAAAAAATCTCCTGAGATATTAGACCAATTAACCGGTGCTGAAATTGCTCGTGAAGATGGACTCGATATGATGCGGGAGATATTTCGAGAACATATTGTTGACCTGGAGAAAGAAGTACAGGAAAAACTAAATAATCCATCTGCCAAAATTCCCATTGAGGAAGAAGCGGAGATCCTTTACGTTCCTCTATCTGGCGTTCATACGATTATACCTCCGGCAGTCATCTTCAATTATGTGGGAGCTTCATGGACCTTAAGTATGTTTGAATCATCAAACTATGCCATGTTCTTGGGTGATATTCCCCGGGCAAAACAAATCGTTAATAGAATTCTCAAAGAAGCAGAAAGATTAAATGTGAAAGAAATTGTTCTCTCTGAATGTGGGCACGCTTATGCAGCCTTTAGGTGGGAGGCACCAAAATGGTTTGGCGAACCACTTAAATTCAAGGTAAGTAGCATTTTAGAAGTTATGGATGATTATTTAGAAACCGGCGTTTTAACTTTTGATTCGTCGCAAAACGGTGAAGCTATCACTTACCACGACCCATGTAATATTGGCAGAAAGGGGGGCATTTTTGAAGAACCCCGCAGAATTATTAATGTTATATCCTCCAATTATCGGGAAATGTACCCCAGCCGAGAACAGAACTTCTGTTGTGGTGGGGGTGGAGGTCTGGTCGCAAATACAGATTGGCAGGATTATAGAATTGAGACGGGAAAAGTAAAGGCTGATCAGATTCGTGAGACACGCGCTAAAAAGGTGTTGACATCCTGTGATAATTGCCTTCACCAGATTCAGGAAATAAGTGAATACTACGATTTAAATGTTGAAGTGAGTAATGTGAGTCAGTGGGCGATAAGCGCTCTGACCATAACATAGAAAAGGAGATTAATCAGATGGAGCAAAAAAAGAAAAGAATGGCACTCATTGCTTCCCAGGGAACCTTAGACTGGGCATATCCACCGTTTATACTCGCCTCTACAGCAGCAGCTATGGATATGGAAGTGCATATATTTTTTACTTTCTATGGATTAACCCTATTGAAGAAAAAAATAGAAGCAAAAGTGGCACCTCAAACGAACCCGTCAATGCCAATGAAGATGCCGTTCGGCCCGCAAGGATTCCAAAATTTTGAATGGCCAATTCCAAATTTGATCATGGGGAATGTACCAGGATTTGAAACGTTTGCAACGTCATTGATGAAAAAAACATTTAAAAATAAAGGCGTTGCTACCATTGAGGAATTACGAAATATCTGTCTTGAATCGGGTGTCAAACTCATCGGCTGTCAAATGACAATGGATGTGTTTGGGTTTAAAAAAGAGGAATTTATTGATGGCGTAGATGTTGCCGGTGCCGCCACCTTTCTCGAGTTTGCGGCTGAATCAGATATACAACTGTTTGTCTGATTGACTACTGATATTCAAATTTAACTTGGTGAGTGTCGTATGGGAGGCTGGTCATCCGAACTTAACAAGTTATTAATAAATTGTCAACTGGAAGCATAGTACCTTTAACCGGTTCTCATCCGTGAGTAGTCCCGGATATAAACACCCGGCACAGGTCATTCGGATAGTTGATGGGTTTTATAAAAAATCAGCAGGAGCGTCGATTATCTCTATTTAAAACACCAAAAAGATAGACACACTTTTTTATTGGGAGAGGAATACAGAATCCCCCCTCAAAACAGCCTATGAAAAGACTGGGTAAGTTTTATAACGAGTAAGACGTTTACAACTACAAAAGTTCAGGGTGTTATTCGAGAAAAGGCACTGGAAGATTGAACGCTTAATAACCTATCCCACTTTTTCCATGCTTCTCTCTCAGATTGTATAGTTTCATTATTTATACTTTTAATTGAGGTAAGCTTGACTTGACAATCATAGTTCCATAAATTGCTAATGTGAATCGATTGAGATATTTATTCTTCCTGGTTTTATTTTCCTTTTTGTGGAGTCAGGATTTCACCACTCTTTTTGAAGTGGATGTTAGAATGAGAGTTGTGAATGATGATCTTCTTTATGTGGTAGTTCAGATTGATAACAATTCAGGAAGAACCGTTACAGAAATTGAGGGATACATCACAGAGGTAGATCCAAAAAACAATATTGTTTCAGAACTGAGAATTGTGCATCTCCACAATTATGAGCCTCCCCTCCGTAATGGACACACGGTGGTAAGAGGAGTGACCTATTCATTCAATCTGAGTCAAGATTATCGGTATCGATACCATACATGCCATCTTAAATTTAAAGGAGATGACCGAATTTTTATCTATTCACCTGCAGGAGAGCTTCTTCGTATTGACTAATCCACTTATCCATCATTCAGTGTTTTCTGTATGTTTCTTCTGTTTTTCTTTCATCAACTTATATAAATCTTTATTCTGAAGCTGGATCATTAAACCGTTAATCCACTCTTTACTTTTCAAAATATAGGCATCGATCATTTCTATAGGTTGGCGTTCGGCATACATATTGACGATTATAATAGCAGACTCAATGGGCAGGTACCGGTTAAGGGGATCTTCATAAAAATTATCCAAACCACGAATAATTTCAGCTGTCTTGAGATATTGAACAGTTTCATTGTACAGCGAGTTTGCTATCGTCGTGTCAACGGACCAAATTTTAAAATAGTCATACAACCGTCCATCCAGTACACCATTTACGTATGCTGCTTTTACCTGATATTCAAACTCTGGATATCCTTCGGTTTGCTTAGAAATGCGAAGCCAGTCGTAGCCGTCCCAGAAAAGTTTATTTTCCTGGCCAGTAAGTGAGACAGTTAATAGTAAAAAACACAAACTAATTTTTTTTAGGATCTTCAACATCTGGATTTTATATCACTTTTAGCGGGAACGCCTGGGAATCGAACCCAGCTCCCACCTCTCCGGCAGGACAACGGTTTTGAAGACCGAGGCGGGCACCAGCCTCGCAATCATTCCCAATAATTTGGTGAGGTGTACATTGTTGCTTATTCGATTACCTTTCAAAACAACCTATTCAAGTCGTTTTGTTACATAAAAGTTGTAACCGAGTTCTTCCTTGAGTTTTTTCCCGACTTCCTCCGCCTCAGGCCGGGTTGAGAATCGAACTAATTGAACCGCATGAAGTTCCTTCCCTCCTGATATAATAGGAACAAGATCAACTGTATACCCCATCTGCTCAAGAAGCTGTTTTTGACGAAGAGCATTGTTAATAGAGCCATAGGCTCCAACCTGAATAACAAATGGTCTCAACACTGGCTCTTTTATTACAGGCTCAGGAATGACTTCACTTTCATCCTCTTCCTTTCTCACCAATTTCTCTTCACTTACAGGGGCAATTTCTGGAGCTACTGATTCATCACCTTTTGTAAGGCGGATATTTTCCTCTAATGATCGGTGGATCACTGGTTCTTCTGGCTCAAAGCTGTAATCCTGATAAACCTTGGGAAACCGTTTTTTATAAATTTGCAGATAAAAACGGGCGCTATCCTTCTCCCCGCTGGCAAGCAATGAATTGATTTGAAGATCAATAGCTCTCTGAATATGTTCAGAATCGGGGTACAGTTTTGGTACCCTCAACAACTGTCTGCTTGCCTGAGTATAAAGTCCCCTGGCATACAAATACTCTCCGATTTTCATGACGGAATCATCCGCATATTCACTGTGTGGGTGATGCTGAATAATCATCTTGTATATAATAATGGCATCTTCAGCTCTTTCTGCTGAAAGAGCGTCCAGAAACATCACACCGGGATTATTGGGATATTTCTCTTTTAAGTCGGGAAGAACCGCTCGAACACTCTCCACATTTCCCTTGTTTAACTCCTCAAAATAGTTAGTTAAATCCTGGGCTGATAGAATTGTTAAAAAATAAACAATAAGAATTATTCTTTTCATTGGTTCTTAAACATCCACTTTTAATCTCGAGGGAAAACGATATTTTTTGTCCTCGTGAATTAAGGTTAAAATTTTATCCACTTCTTTGGATAGTTGATCTTGTTTAATCTCTCTGAGAGAAAGTTTTAGTCGTGTTAGGTGTGCCCCCACAGACTGGTTATTTTTCGTTAGAGCTTCATTGATGAGATTCCTGGCACGACCAATTTCTCCTTTTGCCAACAATACATTCACATATCCTGAAATGGCATCCACATTATCTTCTTTCATCTGGATCTGTTGAGAATAAAAATCTTCAATTTCACCAAATCTCCCAAGTTCAAAGAGTGTCTTCTCCAGTTTTGTAAATACCTGACTGTCTGTCACCTGAGACCGCTCTGCATACTTCATCCAATTTTCTACAGCTTTATCTAGCTTACCTTCTTTTTCATAAAGATTTGCCAGATACAAATAAGCATCAGGAAAATCAGGAGCAATTTTTATAGCTTTAAGATAAAAATTTATCGCCTCCTGACTTTTACCGCCTTTTTCGTTTTCCCATCCATCCATTATTATGTAATTCGAATGCCGGATTGGCTCCATATTGCCTGTCAGTTTTTCCAACCGTTTTAACTGATCCGAAGCTTTCGTCCATCGCTTCGTTTTCTCCGCAACCTTAACAAGAAACTGAACAGCCCATTGATTTCTTTTGTCTATATGAAGAACTCGACCAGCACTTTCTTCGGCTCTTTGATACTGTTTTAATGCGAAATAATCTTTTGCCAGACTTGTATAAATATCCAATTTCTGTTCAGAGGTCAACTTTGATCGAGCTGTGAGGGATTGATGAATGGTTATTGCTTTTTCCGGTTTCGCCATCTCGCGAAGGATATTTCCAAGATAAATATAGGCATTAACATGATCAGTGTTGGTTTTAATTAATTCCCGAAGCTTTATAAAGGCGCTTTCCCTTTTTCCTCGGATTAATTGTTCAAGAGCACCAATATAGAGAAGTTGCGCATCTTTTTGTCGAGCGGGGAAAAATCGAATAACAACAATACCAGCTATCAATAACAAAACACCAAAAATTACCCAGAACCAGAGAGTCACTTACTCTTCTCCCTCATTGAGTTCGTATATTCCTTCATCTATTGCAATATTGCGGAGATTATTCACTTCTTCAATGAGCTTTCTATTTTCACTCTTCAAATTTCGAGCTTCATTCTTGCTTAATAAAATCGAGGTTAAGGCAATGGTAAATCCTATAATAATCCCAACCGCCAGAGTAACCACAATTACCACAGCTAATGAAACAGTCTCATAATGAGTGAATAGAAGATTTATGGATACAGGTTCTGCATTGTTCAGCAGTATTAACACCAAAATAAGAACAATGGCAAGACCAAACAGTGTCTTGAATAAACGCATATTTTCACTCCCCAGTTTCTACAATTTCACCGAAAAGAGAGACACCCTTCGCATCAGTAATCACAACATCTACAAATTCTTTGATCTTCGAATTCCCCTTAGGGAAGATCACCCATTTATTGCTGTTTGTACGACCTGACCAGAAATGATCAGATTTTTTGCTCTCTTTTTCAACCAATACTTTAAGTGTTTTACCTATCTCTCTTTTATTTGAAAGAATAGTGTGTTTCTTCTGTAGTGCAATAACCTTTTCCAATCGTTTCTGTTTCTCCTGATTAGAAACGGTATCATCATATCCTGCTGATTTTGTTCCAGGGCGCTTCGAATATTTGAAGGTAAATGCAGAATCAAACTTTACTTTTTTCATAACATTGAGGGTCTCATCAAAATCCCTATCTGTTTCTCCAGGAAATCCTACGATGATGTCCGTGGTTAAACCACACCCGGGTAGAATAGTTCGAATTTTTTCAACAAGGGATAAAAATTGATTCTTTGAGTAGGTTCGGTTCATCCGTAATAAAACATTATCAGAGCCTGCCTGTAAAGGTAAATGGATGGATTTACAAATATTATCATGTTTCAACATCATATGGAGCATGTCATCACCTACATCCTGGGGATGAGGTGATGTGAAGCGAATCCTCCTCACGCCACTTATAGATGCCACAGCATCAAGCAATTGCGGAAAATAGTTTTCCTCATGATAGTAAGAATTGACATTCTGTCCTAGTAAAGTTATTTCAACAAATCCCTCTTCAACTGCTTTTTGAATTTCACTAACAATACTCGACATCGGGCGACTTCTTTCCCTACCCCGGGTAAACGGCACAATACAAAAAGTGCAAAACTTATCACATCCACGCATGATGGGGATCCATGCATTAACTCCACCATGACGAGATGGAAAGAGACCTTCATAAATTTCATATCTTGAAAGACGGGTATCAACAATGGATTGTTGCAGTTGTTGACGTTTTGTAATCAGGTCTGGAATTCGACGGTAAGAATCGGGACCCAGTACAAAATCCACATATGGTTTATTAATTAAAATATCTTCCTTCAGATTTTGTGCCATACATCCCAGTACCCCAATGAGAAGATTCGGAGTTTCTCTTTTTAGCTTTTTCAACACACCTAACCGGGAATGAATTTTATCTTCTGCGTGTTCGCGGACAGAACACGTATTTAGGAAGATTGCATCAGCCCTGGCGATGTCATCTACTTTCCGGTATCCTTCCGATTCTAATATCCCCGCGACCAATTCTGAATCAACCAAATTCATCTGGCAACCGTATGTCTCAATATAATAGTGATTCATCAATGATTAAGTTACTTTTTACGTTCTATAGAATCAAGTTAGGAATTTAAATATAAAACACCGTTTTTGAGACAAATAACGGTTTCTTACTTCAAGAATCCTGTAAAGAAATAATTTTTGGGATCTTGAGGAGTCCCATAATAACGGACTTCATAATGGAGATGAGGAGCAGTGGATCTGCCTGTACTTCCCACATCACCAATATAATCTCCCCGTTTAAGTTCCTGGCGAGATTTTACTCTGATTTTATTGAGATGAGCGTAAATCGTTTGATATCCGTGTCCATGATTTATTTTTATAGTTTTACCAAAACTTCCATTATATCCCGCATAAACAACCTTACCATCGGCTGCAGCAAACACAGGTGATCCACGAGATTCAGAAATATCCTGACCATAATGAAACCGCCTTTCACCATCTAATGGATCCCTTCGATATCCAAAACCGGATTTGAGATAACCGCCTCTTACAGGCCGAATGGACGGAACAGAAGAAAATTTTTCTTTATTCAAACGAATAGCATCATAGATAGTTTCATAACTCTCTTTTTCCAACCGTATTTCCCTATAAAGATTGTCAATATCAATTTCAAGTTTAGAAATCTTCACACCAACGTCCGAAAACAAATCATCAAGTTCGGATCTCCTATTTGCACCCAACCCACCTACCCCGAGACGACGAATATCTTTATCAATAGAAGGAAGATCGGCGTAAGTTCGAAGAGCACGATCCTTTTCTTCAATTTCACCAATCTCGAATTCCAAATCATTCACTTTCTCTTGAAGTTCATTCAATAATGTGATGAATTCCTGATTATTTCTCCTGACTTCTTTTAGACGAGACTGATACAGAATCTTTGTTAAAAAATCTGAGCTGAAAAACAAAAGAGCGGAACATAGAACGATGATTAAAATCGAAATTGAAACCAGTGAACTGGGGGTAAGTGACCAATGCCGGGTATCCCCCTCATTATCGCTAATGATAACAAATCGGACACCCTTAGAAAACTTGAACTTGGGAAATGGAAACTTCATTATTTAACCCCTTTTAAATTACATAATAATTTTTAATCATAAATGGAAAAATTCAACACTGAATTTATCCCAAAAATTCCAATATCGGTTTTCCGGTTATCCAAGAAAGGCACGTAAAAAATGAGCACGAGCAGCGTGTTGTAAACGTTGGATTGCCCTTTTTTTTAACTGCCGTACTCGCTCCCTTGTTAGATTAACACTATTCCCAATCTCCTCGAGTGTCAGGGATCTGTCTTGACCGATACCAAAGTACATTCTGAGGATTTCTGCTTCCCGCTCAGGAATTGTTTTAAGCGCACGAATAACCTCAGAAATCAGAGACTCCTTCATCATTTGTGCTTCTGGACGCTGGTCTTCTGAAATGATGATATCCCTGAGAGGGGTCATATCATCCCTCCCTACTTGCTGATCTACGGAAATTTTTTTAATATTAAATTTAACAAAATTCAGTGCTTCCTTCTCACTAATTTCCATCACATCAGCAAGTTCCTCAATGGTTGGCTGGCGTTCATACATCTGTTCCAGTTCTATGGATTGCTTTTTCATCTGACTAACCCCTCTGGCAATATTAGCAGGAAGTCGAACTGTTCTCCCTTGTTCGGAGATAAACTGAAGAATGGATTGCCGAATCCACCAGACAGCATAGGAAATAAATTTAAAACCACGTGTCTCATCAAACCGGTGGGCAGCTTTAATAAGTCCAATATTCCCCTCGTTAATCAGATCTTCAAGCGCAATTCCAGGGATGCGGTATTTACTCGCAACAGAAACAACAAATTTGAGGTTGGCAACAATTAACTTATTCAGCGCCTCTGTATCTCCTTCTTTTACCTTTTTAGATAGTTCAATCTCCTCTGCTGGAGACAGGGGTTCGCAGTTAATAATATCCTTAAAATATAATTCCAGTGAATGGCTCTTGTAATCTTTTGAACTCAATTGAGTCAAATTTGATTACTCCTATTTGGAAGAACCGGAATTCTTCTCATCTACACTCTCGGATTCGTCCGACACTTCAGATAGATTTGCCGTTTCAAATTCTTCTTTAATCTTTTCTATCTGTTCCTTTTTTTGCTGTATCTGTTTTTTAATTTCCTTTGCTTTTTGAAGGTACCCAACGAATTGGTCATTTCCAGAGAAGTTTGTCACATTTGCTTCAGCTGAGTCGTATGCAAACTTACCCAATTCTGTGTAATTTTTCTCGAGATCACGTTGAAGTTGGTGGATTTCCAATTTTATCTTCCCAATTTTGGTTAATTCCTCTGTTTTGGTGGCAGCTACTTTCCCAAACGTTTCTGCCTTCTCAACTGCAACATTTCCCCAGATCTTTAATTTGTCTTTTAAATCATCCCAAATTGTTGCCATGACTTCTCCTTTTTAAAATTAATTTAAACCATTGAGATTGGTTATTCAATGTTTTGGATTTTATCAATCGGTTTCCCATTAAATTTACGAAATTAGGCTTTATAACAGCAATTCAACAGTACATCCTGTAAAATATATCTGGATAGATAAAAAAATGATCAGTATAAATCAAGCTACACCACCCAGTCCCGATATCTCGAATGTTTTTATCCCAAGGCTTTCTGCAGCATATTCCCACTTCAGTTCATCAGGGGTACGAAAAATAAATTCAATGTTTGTCGATTGCATCAACCAATCACCATTTTTGATCTCACGTTCAAGCTGACCACCCAGCCATCCAGCATATCCAAGCATTAAACGAAACTCCTTAGGACCCTCTCTACTATGAATATCTCTGAGGGTATTTTTACTGGATGTTATTGAAAAATCTTCCGATATCTTTATGGTCTCACGACTGGTATAATCTGAAGTGTGCAAAATAACCCCTCGCTCCACAGAGACAGGTCCACCAAAATAGACGGTAGGAACAATACTCAGAAGGTTATCCTCATCAATATAAAGAGACTTCATAAACTCTTCGTCAGTTTCACCAAATGGTTTATTGATGATGAATCCCATAGCACCATTTGTATTATGTTTGCTGATATATACCACAGAACGCCCGAAGAAGGGATCCTTCATATGTGGCATCGCGATTAATATGTGATTTATTAGTGAATCCACGTAATAACTTAATTCAAATTCTTAGCGATGTCCAATATTGTTTTTCTTCATAAATTCCGATATTAGGTTGTGAAATTCAAGTCTCCGTCAGCGATTCCGCCAGTCGTAGCCCTGGCCGTAGCCTGCGGGGAGGCCCTATGGCTATACTCCTGTGGAGCTGGCGGATCGGTGACGGTGGAATGATTCAGGGTTCTGGTGTTGTAACGAAGTATAAGAGGTTCTGCCAGTCGGGTGTTAATGATTCTTAAAAAGATAATACCCACAAGTTGTAAACCAACCCGAAAATTTCGGGTTACTTTAAA
>JACNLN010000013.1 GCA_014381485.1 Fidelibacterota bacterium | reverse complement strand
TAACCTTCTTATGAAAAAGCAAAAAATCAGCAAGATCCTTGTGGACCCGTCAGTAATGGACACACCACTTGCGGAATCCTACGTCCAGAATAATCCACAAGCCACTGTTGAGGAACTTGACTTGGCGCCAGAGATGCAGGAGCAGTTTTTTCAAAGGTCCGCTGGTCGTAGAAAAAGGGAAATCCTCCTCACTCGATCCAGAGGACACACATTAAAACAGTGCCCGGGAACAGCCCACTCCTATATCTGCTGTAATTATCAAGTGATCAACCAAACCTTCGGCTGTCCTATGGACTGCACATACTGCATTCTCCAGTTTTATCTGAATAATCCCGTCACCACGGTTTATGTAGATATCGAGACAATAATCAGTGAAATCGAAAAAAAGATTACTCTACAGCCAGAGCGATTTTTTCGCATCGGGACAGGAGAGCTGACGGACAGCCTTGCTTTTGATAACAGCTCGGGTTTCTCCAGAGAGATTGTAAAAACGTTTGCACAACTGGATAATGCAATACTGGAATTAAAAACAAAGTCAAACAATATTGATAATCTGATTGGGTTGGATCACAATGGACATACCGTAGTAGCATGGTCACTAAATCCGCCCCAGGTGATTGCTTCTGAGGAACATAAAGCTGCCACCCTGGATGAGCGGTTAGATGCAGCTAAAAGGATGGAAGGCGAGGGGTACAAGCTGGCATTTCATTTTGATCCTATTCTATATCACAATGGATGGGAAGAAAATTATGAAGAATTAATTAAACGTCTTTTTAGCATGATAAAACCCGAAAGTGTTACGTGGATTTCCTTGGGATCCCTCCGCTTCCCCCCTGATATGAAAGAGAAAGTGCTGTCGAAATTTCCCAAGTCTAAAATCATGTTTGGAGAATTCATACGAGGACTGGATGGAAAGATGCGATATATAAAACCACTCCGTCTTGAACTCTATTGTCATGTCTACCGCTGTCTTCGGAAATATGGCGGTGACGATCTTTTTATCTATTTTTGTATGGAACCGTCAAGTGTCTGGAAGACAGTCTTCGGCTGGAGCCCAGAGAGCAATGAACATCTGGATTATCTTTTCGCTGGGAGTTTATATTGTCGATTTCCTGAGCTAATGATCAATCCTCCAAAACGTGAGGTTTATGATCGAGGATATCCCCTTCATAAAACCCCTCATGTTATCCCAAGAATTACATCAATGGAGTCATCTGTTTCATGATAAGAAAATGGTTTCTGTTCAGCGCCCTTATCTTTATTGCCGGCTGCGATCGGGAAATGAATCCTGATCAGCTAAACCTCAGCATTCTATCAGATATTAAAGGATTTGATCCCATTCAATCGGTGGATGTCCGCACAGGAACCACTATCACTCTAGTATATGATAACCTGGTTCAATTTGGTGACAGCACGGAAATTCTCCCCGGCATTGCCGGTTCGTGGGAAATTTCATCTGACGGACTAACATATACATTCGAGATTCATCAGGGATTTAAATTCCACGACGGAGTGAGGGTTTCTGCAGGAGATGTGGTTTACTCTTTAAATCGGCTGAAGGATTCCCCAAATTCATGGCTTTTCTCACGCATACGCGAGATTTCAGCACCTGAAGGAGAGAACGGCTACGTTGTTCAAATCACACTAAAAGAACCATTTTCGCCCTTTCTACAATTTCTCGCCATGCCGGCGATGTCTATTCTCAACAGCGACCTTGTTGAAAGTGGCGACATTGACCTTTTTACAACACCAGCAGGATCGGGTCCGTGGATATTGAAAGAGTGGGTTAGGGATGGACACATGCTTTTTAATGCCAACAGGGAATACTTTTATGGATCACCAAAAATAGAGAAAGTCAAAATTCGTGTAATTTCGGAGGAGATGACGCAGTCAGCGGAATTTGAAGCGGGCAACCTCGATATCATTGGAATTCCTCTTGCAGAATTTGAGGTATGGATCAACAACCCAAAATGGGAGGGACTCATCTTCGCCCAGAATGAGCTGAGCATTTACTACATTGGTCTAAACTGTTCGCGCTCACCTTTTGATGATGTTCTGGTGCGGCAGGCGATGAACTACGCTGTGGACAGGGAAAAAATCCTGAAATACGTTCTCTCCAATCGCGGCACCCTCGCTCACGGGACCATTCCCCACGGACTTCCTTGTTATGATCCTTACAGAAAAGCCTATCCCTTCAATCCACAGAAGGCAAAAGAGCTTCTGTCGAAAGCTGGATACCCCCACGGATTTTCCATGGAATTATGGCAGAGCCATGCTTCAGAACTTGCTCAAGTAATGGAAGCATTTCAGGCTTATTGGAAGGCGGTAGGAATCGATGTAAAAATTGTAAAAAATGACTGGAATATATTCAAAACCGCCGTTCGTGAGGGAAAACCTGACGCATATTATCTGGACTGGTACGCCGACTACCCCGACGGAGAAAATTTTCTGTTTCCTCTTTTTCATTCGTC
Organism: Fidelibacterota bacterium; assembly: GCA_014381485.1. Taxonomy (GTDB): domain Bacteria; phylum Fidelibacterota; class Marinisomatia; order Marinisomatales; family CAZVFT01; genus JACNLN01. The sequence goes on along the minus strand of JACNLN010000013.1, from coordinate 411 downwards.
AGAGTCTATGACCAAGCGGAATCGCTATTCCAATCCTGAGGTTGATCGTCTTATCGAATCAATCCAGACAATGCCAGACTCAGAAGAAAGAATAGATCTTATCAAATCAGTGGATCAGACGATCTATGAAGAGGCTCCCTGGGTTTTTCTGTGGCATTCCGTCAGTCACACGGTGGTACAGCCGTGGATAGAAGGGTATTCCCCAAAACTGATGTTCAATGCACAAAAATACTTGGAGTTGAAAAAATTGGCACAAGGAGTACAATCCGTCAGGGGCCGGACGGGTTCCGTCAGGGGCCGGACACAGTGATGGAACAGCCCGCCCCGACTCGTCGGGGAAGTGTAATCATTGTGAAACGTTAAATTAACAGAGAAATATCGGTTATATTTAGGAAAGCATAAACGACGTAA
>JACNLN010000014.1 GCA_014381485.1 Fidelibacterota bacterium | reverse complement strand
ATATGTCCAAGAATGTCGGAAGGTAGGACAGAGAACTCATAAGGGCTTTCGGGGTAATAGAGTTCCTTGAAAATGTCTTTCAAGACCTTATCGTCTATATTGAGGTTCAGCGTTAGATCATCGGGAGGTTCCAGGCGTCCTTTTTCATGTCGGAAGTGAAAGAGTCCCGAATTGTATTTTTCATCTGCTCTTCGAAAATGGTTGGTAAGCCTTGTGTAGATATTGGTACCATTCTGTAGTGTCATAAGCAGGCCGTAATCCTCAATACCGCGATCTTCGCAAATTCGTAAAAATATAATTCTGTCAATGGTGCGCTGGACGGCAAAGTTCATTTCGTGTTGAGTCAAACCAGGATTTCTTAGAGCAATATTTCGTGCAATAATCTCACGCCAGGATTCAATCTCTGTTAAGAAAGCAGAGTCTACTTCGGCTGTCCCTCGTTTCCGCTTTGTCGATTCAACGTACTTGTCAAAAGACCCTTTCCAGACGGCATCTCGGGAGAAAATCTCAGTGATCTCTTCCCACCTGTCTTCGTATTCTTTGTAGGTCAAATACATAATCCTGGCAGTTGAAGCCTTATCAGCTTTCAACGGTTTGATACGACAGTCATAGACAGCAAATTCTTCAAAGTCTGTCAGAATAGACAAGGGTAGTTTGGCGGACCAGGCATATCGACGTAGTTGGTAAGCGGGGTGGATATCCTCTGCAATGTCTACAGAAGGCTTTTTTGCTTCAAGGAAAAATTTCCGTGTTGCACCGATGCGGAAACAATAGTCTGGTGCTTTTGTGGAGCCACCCACTTTAATACTATCTTCATGAATCACATCTTTATATGCTTCAGCTATGCCCTGTTCGTTGTCCACATCCCAACCAAGTACTTTGAAGAAAGGATCAATGAATTCCTTTCTGAGCATTATTTCTTTATAGTTCCCGGATCGATATGCGTCAATGTTGCTGTCAAAACGATTAATGAGGTCTACAACTTTTTTTGGTGTACTCATAATTCAATTAATGTTTTAAATAAAACCAAATTTTTAAAGATTATCAATGTCTATGTTACATATTTAGAGTCGTTGGATCAATGAAAGAATAGTTGTGTAGAGGAAGATTTTGCCTTGTTTTCAAAGTAAGTCAGGTAATCCCAAAAAGCCAAATAAGAAATATTATTCTTACTATGTATAAAAATCAGGTTCATCACAATATCCCGCACTTAAATGTTGAACGTTGGAAGAAAATATCCTGATGAATAAGAAAATTTCCATAACCCAGTCCTTCCCACCTACGTCCCTACCTGTCTGCACTGTCGTTACGACAGGCAGGCGGCGGACAGGCAGGGCTGGGATTATTAGACAAGTTTGCCTACAAAAGGGCGTTCACGCCCTTCACATGTTAACCCAACATGTAATTGGATCAACGCCGTGAACGGCGTTCGGACTTACTATTCATTAAAACAACCCAGCCCTAAAGGGCAGGGCAATGGAAAACTGGGAAAAACGACGACTAGGTATAAAAAAGGAATCCAGGTACGCATTATTTTGATGACCTAAAAATCAAATGGAGTTATAGTATAATCTATTGAGAAAAACCCTCGACAGGGTATTCGTTAATACAGATTTATGTTTTAGATAGACACGAATAGTCATTTTTCGTTTTCGTCAATTAGCCCCATAATTTATACTTCAGGCAACTCCAAGCAGCAATTACTCCATCCTTAATTCTAAGTTTTTTCCCTGCCTGTTTTGTGCGTCTTTTGTAATCGATGGGAACCTCCACCACTGTAGCATCCCGCTTGAACAGTTTGGCTGTAATTTCTGCTTCCAGTCCAAAACCAGTTGATCGGATATCCAGCGATCGAAGAATATCCGATGGCATCGCCTTATAACAAGAAGCCATATCAGTGATATTCGCTCCATTCAGTAGATTGGAAAGAAAGGTGATTAACCGGTTACCAATGTAGTGAAATGTCCAACGGGGATTTTTTCCTAACCAGCGACTACCATACACAGCATCGGCAGTTCCATCTTCCAGAGGTTGGAGGAGTTTTTTGTAATCACTGGGGTTGTATTCCAGATCACCATCCTGCAAGATAACATAGTCCCCTCGAATATGAGGAATTGCTGTTTGGACTGCAGCTCCTTTCCCCTGATTGATGTCGTGTTTTATAAGATCAATTTCCTTGATGTTGCGAAGAATCTGGGTTGATCCATCGGTGGAACCGTCATCAATTACAATAATCTGCCTGGGAATGGGATTTGTTTTAACCCGTTCAATCAACGTCTGGCAAGTAGCGGATTCGTTGTAAATCGGAATAACAACAGTTAGTCTCATAGTTAAATGTTACGAAAAAAAGGCGGTAATAATCTCCAATTTTATTTTTTTGGTTATTTGAACGAAACGCTGAATATTGGGAAATAAAAATGGAAAAACGTAAAAAAACTGCATTTATCACTTGTATTGTTTTTTTCTGTCAAATATATTTATACAAGCTTTTTGGAACAAAATAACGTTTCCAAGTAAGAAGCAGTTGGCAAGCGATGAGCCCCGAGAAATTTGGGGCTTATCCATTTTTAGGAATATACTATTCAGTAATATTGAACTTAGGGGTTTCGTCCAATTTGGAGTGATGGAGTAGTGGAATAATGGATTGTTGTCCCTTGTGAAAAAAATGTTTCACAGGGTAAAAATATTGGGTTTTTGGACAATGAGTTATGGAAAGTCCGATACGTTTAATTATTTTACCATAGGGTTTATATTTATGGGATTTATGACTAGTAATTCCCCCGAAAATAGCTCTTGGATTCTTGTAACTTAGGTTATTAGTGTAGATGGAGTTTGTTGCAAGTGGCGGCTTACGTATTCCAAGAAAGACCAACTGTTTCTTTGTTCTTTTCTTTAGAAGAAAAGAACGAAAAGAATCGCCG
>JACNLN010000015.1 GCA_014381485.1 Fidelibacterota bacterium | reverse complement strand
AACCATTTCTATAGATATTTCCTCTGTACATATTCCAATATCCATCAACCGAACCCAAATTTTTCACATCAATGTTTACCAGACTTGCGGTAGAACCAATTACTATTTCAATGTCACCATCTAAATCAATGTCCGAGAGCGTTGATGAGCCACTAAACGGATATTCATAGCTTATCGGGAAATTGGTATATTCACTGCCATCCAGATGAAATGCAAATAGATCTCCAGCATCTGTTGCGGAAACGATTTCCGCTTCCCCATCACCGTCAAGATCTGCAAAACAGGGAGATGAAACAACACCACTCCCCAGATCTTTTGGCCATCCTTCAACAGGTTCACCGGTTGATTGAACTGCATATAAAAACCCATCATCCGAGCCAAAGAAGATAACGGGACCGACTCCTTCCACATCAACTACTCCTGCGGACGTGCTGATATCTACGTTTGCTTCAATCATAAATCTTTGACTGCCATCTTCATTGATGGCATAGAAATTATTATCTTTAGATCCAGCAAGGATGATCTTTTCACCGCTTACAAGTTGGAGAACAGATGGTGCGGTTCTGAAATCGTGTCCGGCAGTAAAAGGGAATCCGTTCGCAACCGTTAGGTCATCATAGATGAGATAGATGTTTTCATCATCTGTACCGCAAACGATATCTACCTTACCGTTTCCATTAAAATCTGCCAGCGCAACACCACGTTGTATTTTTTCTCTTAACTGGTATGGAAATCCTCCAATATCTGTACCATCGGGATTAATCGCAAATAGTTTCCCCGAAGGCGAGTAACCACCAAAAACGATTTCCAATTCGTCGTCTCCATCAATATCACCTAAAGCAGGTGTACCCATCAAATACTGAGCGGCGTAATAATCAACCTGTATCGTCCCATCTGCATTTAATACAAAAAGATGCTTATTTTTTGATCCAACGACAATTTCAATATCACCATCATTATCAATATCAGCTACCGCAGGAGAACTCCAGATCTGATTACCTAAATCAAATGGAAAACCGTCAAGTTCAGTGCCATCTAAAGACACAACATGCAGCTGGCCGCTATAATCACCAAAAATAATCTCATTCTCTCCATCAGAATTAATATCAGCAATAGCGGGAGAGGACCAAACTTGATTTCCAATATACAGTGGCCATCCAGCCTGATTCAGACTGACATTCATAATAACTGGAAATTCCCCAGAATACTGAAGTGCATTCCCCAGGTTATCCGTATAATCAGCTGTTAAAGTCAGAGTGAATTCAACATCACCGAGTGAAATATCGGGATCTATGATGATTTGTACTTCAGCATCCAATACTTCTCCTGGAGCAATAGAATCGCCAAATTGAATTACAGGTTCAATAATCGTAATAGGAGCATCAGTCGATAATTCTCCGATCAAATTTTCAGCAGATAACAGAGTAGATTCATTAGTGAGGGAAAAATGTATATTTACCGTTTCCCCAGGATTTGCTATACCATCTCCATCATCATCCCCGGTGATCCCGGTAAATTCGATATTTAAAAGAAGCAAATTATCAAGAGAAATGGAAGATGAAGATGCCTGAAAAATATGTTTATTACTCCAAGATTGAACAATTGCTACTGCAGTGATACTTTCTAAATCCCAGGAAGATTCTATGGGTATGATATTTACAAAGGTATCTATTTCACCAATGGACGTTAAGTCAAATACCTGCTCATCATAGGAGATAACCGAACAGAAATAATCATAATCTTGATAATTTGATAAAATAAAAAGAACCTTATTGTTTGTTGTTGTGATTTCTTCTGTGACTTCCACCTCGGCTTCCATGACAAGATTCTGGCCAATGATATTGATAGTTTGATCAATGGCTAACGGACTGTTAACACTCACAAGCTGATTATATTTTGACAGATATCTTGGATAGGTATTCCCGCCTCCAACATCCTGCAAGTATCCACCAAACTGTGCAGTAGGGAGAGCTGGAACATTGTAAAAACTCGAACGGCCAACATAATTTGGACTGGCATACTGAGTATCTCCCTGCCAGATGAGTGGTATAACATGAGGATGATTCTCAAACAATGTACGAAGCCCGGACCGAGCATCAGGACAGTATGGTCACCATGATTCTGTAAAAACTTCCCCTACGACATACATTTGCGTGGCAAATAAGAATGATTTAAATAACATAAGCAGCATTAATAAAACATTGATGACTGTTTTCATTATTACCCTCTGTTATAAGATGGTTTTACTTACTCAACTATTTTCAATTTACTAATATCCTAATTTTTACCCAAAACTTACTTTTTTATAAGTAGCAAATATCACTTCTATACATAGCAAAGATTTTTTCAGACAAGTTTTATCTCCTGTGTGCATTTCATACTGTATTGTTGGGAATCGGGTAAAACATACACGTCACCGGCGCAGGAAGTTTTGGACATGGCTGACCCGCATGCTCCCTCCGAAGGAGGGCCTGCCAGCCCCTCCCGAAAATCGGGATGGGGCAGGCTGGCGGGCAGGTAAAGTATGAATGTTGTCCCGCCACTGCGGGAATAACCCAAAATGATAGTATTACCATCCTGAAACGCTAATGTAGACATAAAAATATTTTTCACTTATTTCTTGGCTTAAAGATTCTTCAAAAAATCACAACTGCACAAGTAAGTTTTCATAATCGGAATGAGAACCAATCCAGAACCAAATTATTTCAGCTTCTTTTAGAATCCTTAATGTGCGATAATCTCTGGAGATTCTTGCGGAATAAATGGGTAGGGTGGAATGAACTCTTTTAAAATGCAAGCTGGGATGGTAAGGGTCTTTTTGGAATAAAATGAATGTGGCCTTTGCCTGTTTTTGAATGAGTTCAGGAAGTCTATTATATGCCTTCCAAAATTTATCCGTTGTGCGGGATTTCACAGTTTATTGATATCCAATTT
>JACNLN010000016.1 GCA_014381485.1 Fidelibacterota bacterium | reverse complement strand
CCTTTTCGGAATAGTCTCATAAACATCATTGATGTTACTCAACTAGATTCAGTATTTCCTTAACCAGCTTTTCAATCCCTTTGGCTACCTCAGAAATTCTCTCTCCAAGCATATACGCCGGTGTGGATACGATCTTGTTTTCCCTGTCCACCACGAACTCAGAAACTGGACAGGCAACGTGGCTGGCACCCATAGTTTCAATTGCACCGGCTGTCTCTTCATCTGTGCCAATTGTAAGATCCACAGAAATACCGGAATCTTCCATCACTTTTGCCATTAGGGCGGGTGCAATACAAACGACACCCACTGGTTTCTTTGCAGTCACCATCTCCTTTGTCAAACGCAGCACCTCCAGATGAACCGTGCAATCAGTTCCCTTAACAGCAAAGTCACACAGGTTCTTTGCTGCACCAAAACCACCCGGGAAAATAATTGCATCAATATCATCGCTGGTGACGGTGCTCATATCCACAACATCGCCTCGAGCAATACGTGCAGATTCCACCAACACATTGCGTGTTTCACCTTCACTTACCTCCCCTGTCAGGTGGTTAATCACATGCATCTGGTCTACATCAGGTGCCATACATAGAATTTCAACACCAGCTCTGTCCAGAGCCAGCAGCGTGATGACCGATTCGTGAATTTCAGCACCATCATAAACCCCACATCCTGATAAGACAACACCTACTTTTGGCATGATTACCTCCTTCAAATATTTTAGTTTAACCACAAAGCAACAGAGAAAAGAATATTAAACTTATTCTCTGAAATCTTAACCTAGATAATTCGCCACCAAGGGCCTCGGCGTAGCTACGGCGAGTCCTGATGAATAGATCTGGCTAAAAAATCTGCGTGTAAATTACAGTACCATTCGTTTAATAGCATTTTTAAGCAACTTCTTTTTAAAATTTAATGAGCAAACCTAATCCATATCCTCCTAATATCATATAGTGGTTCGCGTGTTTGCGAAGTGCTAAAGGCAGTTGCGTGAGCAAGGCGAACCGCAAACATGCTGGTATATGAAGTGGCGCTACAAATCTTATTACTTATTGTTCCCCCACAGATCCTCTCTTACCCTTAATATTTTAGCCTTCAAATCAAAAATATCCTCCCTGACAACTTTCCAAGTCCGCCTCACATTTACCCCAAAGTATTCATGAATAAGAATGTCTCTCATTCCTGCAATCTTTTTCCATGGTATTTCGGAGTATTTATATCTGAACTCTTGCGGAATATTCTTTGCGGCCTCACCTATAATTTCCAATCGTCTTAAAACAGCATCCTGAATTTGAGTATTCTCATAAAAATCATCCTCAGTAATCTCTTTTGTGTATTCTTCTATTTTTCCAATGCACTCTAAAATATCCTCAATAAATACTCGAAGATCTCTTTTCATAAGATTACCACCTGCTCTTTTAAAATCCTCTCCCTGAGAAGCGGTTTGATTGTATTATACTCCACCAAATCTACTTTTTCTCCTAATGCTTCCTCAATTTCTATTTTAAGCCCCACAAAATCAAGTAAACTGATATCCTTCTCAATCTCTACCAATATATCAACATCGCTATCCTCTCTCATCTCACCTCGAATAAAGGAGCCAAATAGTCCTATCTTTTTCACTCCGTAACGTTGTAAAATCGGAAGGATTTTTTGTTTTATATCTTCTTTATCCATCTTCATATTATCACCTCATCAGCCATTTTATATAACGGTTCGCGTGTTTGCGAAGTGCCGACAGGGATTTAGTTCTGTGTCGCAAACGCACTGTTGTGCGAAGTAGATCGCTTAGATTCATTCTCATATTCTTCTAACAAAGATGCTATCAATTCTTTAACAGAAATAATTTCTTTTGTTCTATAAACATTCTCTCCAGCAAATGCAAATCCATGTTTTAAATTACCCTTTTTGGCATTTATTAAAGCAAGAACAATGCAATAGGGACTATTTTTATAATCACAGGTTATAATACAGTGATAAGGACATTTAAATGGTATCTTTTTCCCTTTATTGATATCATCAACAAAATTGTTTCTAATCGCTCTTCCCGGCATACCAACCGGACTTTTGATAATCACAACATCTTCTTTGCTTGAATCAATATAAGCTTGTTTAAATTTTATCGATGCATCGCATTCATAAGTGGTAACAAAGCGTGTTGCCATCTGCACTCCAGAAGCGCCCAACTGTAAAAATTTATAAATATCTTCTCCTGTATATATACCTCCAGCAGCGATTACCGGAATTGACTTTTTATGTCTTTCTTCAAATAGGCTTATCTCCTTAATCACTTCTGGAACCAGTTTTTCTAACGAATACCTATTATTAGCAATTTGTTCTCTTTTGAGCCCGAGATGCCCCCCTGCCATCGGTCCCTCTACTACTACAGCATCAGGGAGATAGTTATATTTTTTCAACCATCTTTTACAAATAATACTGGCTGCCCTTCCAGAGGAAACAATAGGAACCAACTTTGTCTTTTTAGTTCCTTCTAAAAATTTAGGAAGAGTAAGGGGAAGTCCTGCCCCACAAAAAATTATGTCTATTCCCTCCTCGATAGCAGTTCTTACCATATCAGCAAAATTTGTTAATGCCACCATGATATTAACACCTAGAATTCCTTTGGTTAATTCTCTTGCTTTTCTAATCTCTCTTTTTAACGCTCGAATATTTGCTTCCAAAAAATTCTTGTAAAGATCGGGCTCAAGCATACCAATCACAGCAGCAGCGATAACTCCAATACCGCCTTCGTTAGCTACTGTGGATGCCAGCCTGGATAGAGAAATTCCTACTGCCATTCCTCCTTGAATTATAGGAATTCTTGCTGTCAAATCTCCTATTTTTAATTCTTTTAGATTATTATTACTCATAAAAACTATCCTTTACCTATTTCGAATAACTTGTGTATAAACGACATATTTCGTTTATTTCATCTATGGAT
>JACNLN010000131.1 GCA_014381485.1 Fidelibacterota bacterium | reverse complement strand
TTATGAAAGATCGAACAGTTATTGTTATTGCCCATCGATTGTCAACTGTAGTAAACGCAGATAAAATTGTAGTGTTAGAAAAGGGACAAATTGTGCAAGTTGGAACGCACGAGTATTTACTGGGTCAAGAAGGATTGTATAAATACTTGTATGATATTCAATTCAAAGATACACGGAAATCTTAGATCGTAGGTTTTTAATAATAACCAAACCACGTGATAATTAAAACGCAGTTTGTGGAATATAATAAGTGACTGATCATTGGAGGTACATACCTGTTATAGGTTGAGGCCAGGATAGGCGATAATAGAAAAACAGATAGTTAGATTTTATCTCCGTTCAAATTCTATCCTTAACTACTGTATCTAAGTTCATCTTTAAACTCGTCGTAGAGGGCTTCAATATAATTGCGCGCAATCTGGATTTTTTTAGCATTTGTATCATCACTGACATTAAGTATGGCTGAGATCGGTTTATTGGCAAACAGGCCGCGTAAAACATTCGAGAAGTATTCGGCCGTATCAAATCTATTGTATTTTACGTTAAATTGGTATTCTCTCTCTCGCATTCTTGCTTTGTTGCGCAAGTTCCGAATTGAAATGAATCTTGAGATATTTTTACGAAATCTTTTTATACCTTTAGGAGGTACTCTTGACAGGGGACCTATTTTTAAAGAAGATAACCCACCAAGATGGCACAGTGTATTAGAGTTTTTATATATTATTTTATTACCTTGACATTGTAACAAAATATTGATGATTTTACCAGTATCGTATGCTTTTTTTTTCAAGTCCAGTTTCACAATGTCTTGTTTGAATCTTGGCGGTATATTTTGCCAGCTTAAGTATTTATCAAATGTAACTCCTGTGTCTTCGATTAATTGAGATAAAATTCTATTATTATAAATCGCAAAAAATGAGCTGCCTAAGCAAAAATTATCGCTTGTCCAATGAAATCTTCCTCCCATCCGTAAATTGGATTTCTCTATTATTTGATCCTGTTCTGAAAGCCAGATAGCACTCCCGGAGAAAATCGCGCTATATTGGTTTAAATAAGGGTAAAACTCATTCATGAAATTGCCTATAACAAATATATCTGAATCCATAAAGCAGAAATAGTCAGATTCTTCTTTCTTTTGAAGATATGACAGTACAGCCCCATGAAGTAACATATCATTAAACGGTAAATCAAAAAATTCTAGTCGCGAATATCTTTGGCAAAATTGTTCTAACATATTTTTTTCTTTGTCATTACAGCCATTGATGACAATTCGAAAGTAACAATCCGACCACTTTAATAGACTTAGTACAAAAAGCCTTAAGTACTCGGTGTTTCCCGGAGTGTAAATAATGTTAAATTTCAACTTCACAAAATCATTTTAATATAATTTAACGGTTTCATAAGTTTATCCTAGGAATCATAGGTTTGTCCTAGCTAAAAATTTTGACTGTTTGAATTAATTTAAAATAAAATAATTTCTTTTAATTCTGAATCAACCTTAGTATCCGTTCGCAGCTATTTCCATCCAAATGTTGATGGAACATCCTTTTTATCCGTTCCCGTTCCTCGGAATCTTTTCCGGGATTAATTAAATATTCCTGTGCTGTCTTAAGAAATTGTTCAAAATCATAAACTTTTTCACCAGGTGTCCATGAGTCATAATCTAAAACAATTCCGCGGTGATAATCTTTTAGATCGTAGGGTACGTAGATAATTGGTTTGTTACATAAAAGGAAATCTACGGCGATGGTTGAATAATCAGAGATAAGAAGATCTACCGCCGGTAAAATTTCATTTACTTCCGCTAAAATTGAATGTGAGAAGTAAAATATTCGATCATTATCAACAATCGATTTAACTTGTAGTTGATCACCAAAACCAAATTCATTTTCATTATCATGAGTTCTTAATATCAAAATAGCCCGATTGTTAGTAAGAAAAGCTTTTAACTGATCAATGTGAAAATCATTGAAAGGGAAAAAAGTACTTGGATGAACACTATCTTTCCATCTACCGGCATCCCTATGGGTCGGGGTGTAAAGGATAATCTTTTCAAAATTGACTTTGGGTTGAATTAATTTGTTAAGAAGCTGGTAAATATTTTGCTTGTTGCCCATATTGTTGATTACGACATCGCTTTGTGGTACACCGGTAACGATAAAATTGTTTAGATTTACGAAATAAGCTGCTGAACGGGTATACTTTTCAATTTCCGAACACATAGTATAATAAGTGACTGCCCGCCTTCGTCTAATTTCTTTCTTGATTGATCTACCGGATGATCGTATTTCAATCCCCGTTTTCTTTGTTCCAGGCACAAGTACACCATGACCTACATTGATTATCTTGCGTCTTTTGGTTTTTGTATAACGTAAAATGTGCCAGCAATCATTCCTCCCTCTTATAATTAATGATGATGAGGTCAAGTAGTGGTAAATATATTTGATATTTCCAATTATTCCTTTTCTTAAAACAAGGTTTTTTGTTGAGTATTCCTTGCGAAGATCATTATATACATCTTTGGAATTTGTTACCCAAAGAGGACGTCCCCATTTCTTCTCAATAAGATAATAATAAAAATATTTAGGATTTCCATGGAATAATCCTCGTTTGCTATAAAATAGTACCTTCTCTTTAGACAAAGGGATAATTTTATTAATCAAATATAATAAAGGTGACAAAAGAAATATTACTGCATCAAACATGCTTATTATCTCTCCTTTTAGGTTTATACTGTAACTCCTCGTATATAGTAAAATCATCCAGGCTTGAATCAAAATTTTTAACTGGTGTTCGCCAATCTCCGAAAGTATCGGTAAGATATTGGTCAACGTTGGAAGGAATTGCATAATTTCGATTGTCCCAGTAGATAGTATCAAGATCTTCATGATACTCGGCTTTTACCCTTTTTGGAGTATGAGTGGATATCCAGTAGTAGTAATCACCGACCCTATATTTGATAAAAATATCCAGATATATCTCTTGGAACTTGAAAAGCATTAAATATTTACGATGCCAATATTTTATCTTAATAAGGCGAAGCGTTCCGGGTAATCTGCCGGTGTGATCATAGCGCATACTGATTCGGTATCTGATCGGAAATTTTTTTTTGATAGCAAGAAATTTTTCCACATCTTTTCCTGAAATACATATATCCACATCGTGGTCCCAGGCTATCAATTCTTTATCACGGATAACGCCCAACAGTGTTCCGAAATCAAGCCAATATTTAATACCGTTTTTTTCCAATATAGAAACCGTGTCAGATAGAAGCTTTTTCATTTTAATAAGATTTTTGCCCGTTAAATAAACGCGTTTCCTGAAACGCTTTGGATTGGTACAACGAGTCTTCCGCGGGAGACTAAGCATTGTTTTCTTATCGATAATAGAGCCATCATCAGAATTAGTATCCCATCGGTCAACTACCTGGCGCCAGTTACCATATCGCACAGTTAAATATTTCTCAATATTCCCCGGTGTTTGAAAGGTTTTACCGACAATAGTAAGTGAGTCTAGATTGGAATAATGTTCCGATAATACCTGTTTACAGGCCATACCGCTAACCCAGCGAGTATATTTCCCCTTATTAAATGTTAGATTGATATTCAAACCAAGAGTCCTGTGCTTGATTGCTATTATCGGTACGAAATATAACTTTGTGATATTACCATCGATCCAACTGTATCCTGATTTATCATATTTCAGTCGTAATCTATACCAGGGTAGAAAAGATGCCTTAAGAGATAAAATATTTTGTAAATATTGTGCTGGAATACCAATAGTAAGGTTCTTTTTATTCGGGATGAGTCGGCCATCTCTATAGAGACCTAACAAGGTACCAGAATCCAGCCAAAAAGGTATTCCATTATTATCAAAAACCTTTTTGGTATATAATAGAAGCTTCATTGCTTTTTTTTCTCCATAGCCGGCAATTTTGCCAATTGATGATTGTATATTTGCTCCTCTATACATTTTTAAAATACAAAGTCGCGCACTTCTATTCGGGTATAATAATAAAAATGATATTAATCTGCATCAATTTGCTCACCGCATACTTGGCGAATCTCATGACATCGTACACACATCGTGTAATTTACATAAAAAAGGATAATGAATGATGTTGAAAAAAAGTAGAACTGCTTCAAATGAAATTGAAGACCATAAACGATGTATCAGCTTGGTTGTTGAAGTTAAAAATCATACTGATAGCCATAATAAACTTCACCATACCAAGAATTGGGTTTACAAATGGATAAAGCACTACAAATCAGGGGATCCGGACTGGTATACCGGGCACATCCACCAGCTTGATTTAACGACACCCAAATATATCATAGGCTATGGAAAAGTGGTATCTGTCAATCGGATTGATGTCTTCTTATCGCAGGCAAATTTATACCGGTATTAATTAAAAGGAGCTGACAGTATTATAAGATTTATCGTCGATGATTGGAAAAAATATGGGATACCAAAGTATTTACAATTAGATAATGAAGCCAGCTTCAGAGGCAGCGTCTATCATCCCCGTACTTTTGGAAAGCTGACTCGTTTCTGTTTGAATTTTAGTGTATCTTCCGTAACAAATTCTCAAGGTTATTATCAATATTGCGACTCAAAATGGAAATATGTCCTGTCGGAATCCCAGCGGGAGATTGATCCTGCAGAAAGTATTGTAAAATATTTATTTTATCGAACTCAGAGACATATCGGAATATCGTTGTTAATTATACTTATAAATACTAAACTGATAAATAATTTAAAGAATGTAAATTATAACTGTCATATGGTCATCAATTTATGAGTATCCGGGTAGCATTTCCCTTTTTTCGTCATTCATACCATATATATCACGGCGCTCCTACGGCATTTGAATTGTCACTACTTGACAGGGATTTACGAGTAATATTTTATTCTGCTTACAATGATACGTTTGAATTATTGAACGAGATCAGTTTAAAGTATCCAGGAAATGGCGCAAAAATTATACAATTGAAACAACTACCAATGTTCCGATGTTTTAATTTAAAGAACAGACCCTTCCCAAAACCGCAGAAAATGATTGATAAACATGCCCATTTGTTCCAAAATATGGATGTAATTGTAGATACAAGTGATTCATTAGTACGTCTCATAAAGGTACATGGGATCACAAAACCAAAGTATATTTCAGTTTTTCATGGGGCTGGAGACAGGGATAGAGAATTCCCAAATCGCCTGAGTAAGTTTCAATATTTCCTGCTCTATGGTCCCAAAAAATACCGACGCCTGGATAGTTTAGGCCTTTTAACTGAAAATAACTGGGCAATGGTCGGATATCCAAAATTTGATATTGAAACTCCGGATATAGATGATTTAAACCTATTTGAAGAAAAACGACCAATAATACTTTACAATCCTCATTTTGAGCAACGATTATCCTCTTGGTATAAATGGGGCAGGAAGGTTCTAGACTTTTTTAAGAACTCAGGTAAATACAATTTGATTTTTGCGCCCCACGTTGAATTTAAGGGAAGGAAAAAAAGGTGGTTGAAACTGAATAAATACAGGGATATACCCCATATACACATTGATTTGGGTTCTCGATCATCAATTAACATGACATATACCAGGATTGCAGATCTCTATCTCAGCGATGTAAGCAGCCAGATTGTTGAAGTACTGGTTTCACCAAAGCCCTGTGTTTTTCTGAATGCTCATAAAGTGGATTGGAAAGATAACCTGCAATATGTGCACTGGCATCTGGGTCCTGTGGTAGATGATATATCCCGATTGGATAATCTGTTGGAAGAAGGTTTTAAAAGGCATAACCAATATATTGATGTACAAAAAAAATATTTTAATGATTCAATCGAATTAACAGATGAACCATCCAGTGTTCGATCGGCTAAAGCTCTTCATGCGTACATAAAAAGGGAGTTAAATTATTCATAAGAAAGTTTTGTTAAATATTTCAATCTTGTTTTAAAACATTGGGTTGGCAAAAAAATATTAATACAACTGGAGGAAAGAATGAAAAAAGTTTATGTTGGAATGTCAGCTGATTTAATTCATCATGGACATTTAAATGTTATTAACAAGGCACGGGAATTAGGTTATGTGATCGTAGGATTATTGACTGATGCAGCCATAGCAAGTTATAAACGACTTCCTCTTATTCCTTATACGCAACGAAAGATGATTGTTGAAAATATAAAAGGTGTTGATGAAGTTGTTCCTCAGGAGACATTGGACTATGTTCCCAACCTTCGGAAGATAAAGCCTGATTATGTTGTTCATGGTGATGATTGGAAGAGAGGGGTACAAAAAGAGACTCGTAGAAGAGTCCTTAATGCATTGAAAGAATGGGGTGGCAAATTGGTTGAACCGAAATATACAGCTGGTGTTTCATCTACACAGTTATTTAATACCTTAATGGAGAGGGGTATTACTCCTAATAAAAGATTGGAATCCTTAAAAAGGTTATTGGACATAAAACCAATTATTAAAGTTATGGAAGCTCACAGTGGAATCACAGGGCTTATCGTTGAAAAAACTAAAGTAGCAGTAAATGGTGAAACAAGAGAATTCGATGGGATTTGGTTGAGCAGCCTAACCGTTTCTACATCAAAAGGGAAACCTGATACAGAAGTAGTGGATTTTTCTTCAAGATTTCAAACTATCGAAGAGATACTTGAGGTGACAACAAAACCCATTATTGTGGATGGAGATACAGGGGGAAAAATTGAGCACTTCAGGTTTCGAGTTAGAACATTAGAACGATTAGGCGTGTCAGCTGTAATCATTGAAGATAAAATAGGAGTGAAACGTAACTCCTTATTTGGGACAGAAGTATTTCAGGAACAGGATACCATTGGGAACTTTTGTGAAAAGATTAATGAGGGCAAAAAATCTTTATTAACTGAAGATTTTATGGTTATTGCAAGGATTGAAAGTTTAATCTTAAAAAATGGTATTGATGATGCTATAACGAGGGCAAGAGCATATATTGATGCTGGTGCAGATGGAATTATGATTCACAGTAAAGAAAAGGATGGAAATGAAATTATGGATTTTTGTCACCGGTATCGTACTTTTGAAAATAGAGTTCCTTTAGTTGTTGTTCCTTCTACATTTTCCTATATAACTGAAGATGAGTTTAAAGATCTAGGCATAAATATTGTTATCTATGGAAATCACTTGATACGGGGTGCATATCCAGCGATGATCAAGACAGCAGAATCAATTCTTAAACACAAACGATGTAAGGAAGCATCAGATCAATATTGTATGCCAATTAAAGAAATTTTAACATTAATACCGGAGGACTATTGATGGGGATTTCTCCTCTGAAATTTTATACTGCTTTAGCTGATAAGAGTGTCGATTTTTTCACAGGGGTTCCTGATTCACTGTTAAAACAATTCTGTCTATGTATTGATGATAATGTGTCTGAGGATCGGCATGTAATCGCTGCCAATGAAGGTAATGCAATTGCTCTTGCTGCCGGTTACCACCTGGGGACGGGCAAGATTCCTTTAGTGTATATGCAGAATTCAGGTCTGGGGAATGCAGTAAATCCACTTTTATCTCTTTGTGATCGCGATGTTTATTCAATTCCGATGATTATTGTTATCGGATGGAGGGGTGAGCCAGGTGTTAAGGATGAACCACAGCATGTTAAACAGGGGAAAGTTCAATTGGATTTAATTAAAGCCCTGGATCTTCCCTATGCCATTATATCTAAGGATGAGCAAGATATTAGTGCTAAAATTACTGATGGTATTGAACTGGCTGTCAGTGAAAACCGACCGTTTGTGTTTGTCATTAAGAAGGGGACTTTCAGTAAATATGGTTTAGAATCTTCATCAGATGAAGAAATAATGATGAACCGAGAAAAAGCACTGGATATAATGTTGAGCCAATTTCCCGAAGATGTTATAATTGTGTCAACAACCGGCAAGACATCACGTGAGATATTTGAGATCAGGGAAAGAAATAGAGAACCGCACTACAAGGATTTTCTTACGGTGGGTTCAATGGGGCATTGTTCCTCCATTGCTCTGGGGATAGCGATTTCCAATCCTGGAAGAAAAGTCGTTTGCATAGATGGTGATGGTGCGTTAATAATGCACATGGGTAGTCTTTCTACAATTGGCAAACTAAAGCCGAAAAATTTTTATCACATCCTGATGAATAACCAAGTTCATGAATCCGTTGGTGGACAGGCAACTTCAGCTAGATTTATTGATATTCTGGAGTTGGTGAAGGCGAATGGGTATGCTAATGTATTTTTCACAGATAATGAAGAGGGATTAATATCTCGAATCGGAGAGTTTATGAAGGAAACAGGTCCGAATTTTCTTGAAGTGAAAATAAAACCCGGTTCCAGAGAAGACTTGGGTCGTCCTACGGTAAAACCAGTGGACAATAAGAAAGCCTTCACGAAATTTGTTCAGGATAAATAAATCGTATTATCTAAAGGACATAGCTATGCAAATTGATTAAAAACACGATTGAAAATAACAAATGACAAAATATAAATATCAAATAAATCGCAATAACAAAATTCAAAATAATTTCTTAATCATTTTAATATCATTGATAGGATAATATGAAACAAATCAAAAAAAACAAACCTGTTTATGATTTGGAAGAAAGGACTTTCATATTTGCTAAAGATGTTAGACTTTTTGTCAAAACTCTTCCGAAAACATTAGCTAATTTTGAAGACGCTAAACAAGTTGTTAAATCTTCAGGTTCAGTAGGTGCCAATTATCTGGAAGCAAATGAAGCTTTAAGTAAAAAAGATTTACTGATGAGAATTAAAATAAGTCGTAAAGAAGCAAAAGAGAGTAAATATTAGCTCCAACTAATTTCAAAGACTAATGAATTAAAAAATGACGATGAAGCCAAAAGATTGATTCAAGAAGCAGATGAATTAAAGAAAATATTATCTTCTATTATTGAAAAATCAAAATAGAATTAAGGTATAAAATGTGCAAGATGAGTTTTGAAATTGAGAAATTGGAATTTATTTGTTTTTTGTTATTTGTGCTTTTTGGTTTTACTGAAGAAATCTATAAACTTTGAAATTCCGATACGAAAATTTATGTATTTTAATCCAGTCAAGGTTATAGAAACCAGTAATTGGGTCAAGGCAGTATCCAGAAACTTGGCTGAACTTGGAATAAAGAATCCTCTGATAACCACTTCTCCTGAGATTCTGCAGCTGCAGAATATTTTTTCTGTTTTCAACCAGAATTCAATCTTCAGTAATATCGGCTCAAATCCGACTTTTGAAAGTTGCAGACAAGCAATAGATTTCAGCAATAAAGAGGAATTTGATGGAATCATAGCAATTGGTGGCGGATCGGTCATGGATACGGCAAAGGTAGTTATGGCATCTATGGGAACCGGGATTAATGATGTTGCCAAATTGCTGAAAGTTACCGCTCCTTATGAAGCCAGAGTCCCAGGCATTTTTATTCCAACCACTCATGGTACAGGGAGTGAAGTGACCATGTGGGCAACGATATGGAATATGAAAGAGAAAAAGAAATATTCACTTTCTCATCCTGACCTCTATCCTGATATAGCTGTGCTAAATGGAACTTTAACTCTTAGTTTGCCTGTTCATATTTCTTTAACAACTACATTGGATGCCTTGAGTCACAGTTTTGAAGCAATTTGGAATAAAAATGCAAACCCACAATCAACTGAATACGCCATTGAGGCAATTATTTTAATATTAGAAAATATTAAAGAATTAAAGAGTGATTTAAAAAACAACGTAGTAAGAACAAAATTATTAAAAGCATCTAATATTGCGGGTTTGGCATTTTCAAATACAAAAACTGCCGCAGCTCATTCCATAAGCTATCCTCTTACTTTACGATTTAAAATTCCACACGGAATAGCTTGTTCCATGGTTATGTTACCCCTGATTAAAATTAATAAAATCGCAATTGAGAGAGAATTACATATGATATTAAAAAAATTAAACTTGAGTAAGGTATCTGACTTAGAAAAACAGATAAAAGAAATTCCCGGAGATATAATTAAATATACGTTAACAGACTGGGGTGTTAGGAAGGAACATCTGGAGGAATTGGTAAAACAATCGTTTACGAGAGAGCGTATGGAAAATAATATTATTGATCTTAGTGAGGAGCGCGTACGTTGGATATTGGAAGAAATCTATTAATGAATTATGAAGTCACGTCAGTACAAGTATTTATTTTTTATAACAAAACCCTATTCATTTCCGGTACTTGAACCGATTCAGGAATTTATCGAGAAAAACAAAAGTGGAACGGTCTGCTGGTTTACCGCAAGTAATGCAAGGAAATATAAGCCACCCGGCAGGGAATTACACTCGTCATCAGAAGTAATGAATTTTAATCCTGATGCGGTAATCGTACCGGGGAATATAGTACCTGATTTCTGGCCTGGACTAAAAGTGCAGATTTTTCATGGTTTGGATGATGAACCTAAAGGCTTTTACCGAATAACAGGTTTTTTTGATTTATACTGTACTTTTGGACCGAATACCACCGACAGATTCAACCATCTTGCGAAGCGACATAAGAACTTTTTGGTAAGGGAGACAGGTTGGCCCAAACTTGATCCGTTGTTTCTTAATGGCTCAAGTGATGAATTAACACAACAGCAAATGACAGAAAACCTCGGTTTTGATCCCAGAAAACCGATAATATTATATGCTCCAACTTTCCCGCCTAAATATACGAGTGCACCGGATTTGCTGCCTGTTTTTTTCAAGCTGAGAAAAGTTCCATATCAGTTTTTGATTAAGTTTCACACTCTTTTAGACCAAAATATTCAGCAACAATACAGAGCATTGAAAAGTCAGAATATCAAGGTTGTCGAAGATATTAACATTCTTCCATATTTGCAGATTGCCGATGTTCTTATCACTGATACTTCTTCAGTAGCCTATGAATATCTGGTTTTGGATAAACCTGTAATTACTTATAGAGCTATCGCAAGAAAAGATAAGGGAATTAATATCCAATCTGCTGATGATTTGCAAGGGGCGATAGAACAGTCCTTGGCAGATCCAGAGGAGTATTCACAGAATCGTCGGCACTGTTTAGACGAAATTCATCCTTATATTGATGGTAAATCATCCTCGAGAGTTATTGAATCAATCGAAGATATATTGACATCCAGTATACATAAAAAGTTGAAAGCCAAACCAAGGAACTATGTGCGGAAATGGCAGATCAGACGGTTAATTAAAAAGTGGGAGCGAGAATAGTTGAGTAAGATTAAAATATTGTTCAAGATGTTTTATCTGTATCACAAGACAGCTTATGATCCGCTGATTGAGGTTTTCCGCAGTGATCCTCGTTATGATGTTGCTTTGTCGCTGACTCATGAAAATAAACACACCTTCGGGATATTTACCAGAAAATTGTCACATGAATTTCTGAAAAAGTTTGAAGATCAGGGGTATCGTGTTTCTGATGAAAAGGAAGAATTTGATATTGTAGTGGTCCCGGATGTTGTGAATGAATCGGATTTTGATAATACATTATTGTGTCTCATATATCATGGAATAACCTTCACAAAAACGGTCACATTCAGAGAATTGAAGAAACATCGCACGGGTCGTTATATGATTTTTGCTGAGGGTGATTATTCAGTACAGCAATTGCATAAATCCGGCTGTTTGTTTAACTCCGAAGTACACAAAGTAGGATATCCTAAAATGGATCCTTATTTCAAAAAAAATCAATTCAACCGCGAGGAAATACTTTTATCACTAGGATTGAATCCAGAAAAAAAAACAGTTTTGTTCGCACCAACATACAAACCTACTTGTGCTTATAGATTGAAAGACGAAATATTTGAAGCAACAAAAAATTATAACCTGATTATTAAACTGCATCATTATGCCTGGAGGGGGAAGTTTGTAAGGCA
This sequence comes from Fidelibacterota bacterium, assembly GCA_014381485.1. Lineage (GTDB taxonomy): Bacteria > Fidelibacterota > Marinisomatia > Marinisomatales > CAZVFT01 > JACNLN01. Next base: position 2,921 of record JACNLN010000131.1, on the reverse strand, counting down.
CAGCCAGCATAAGATTTTTGTGAGGCGGCTGTCGAAGTATTCACATGCTGTGATTATTCCTCCAGATGATTATAGTATACTGCCTTTGATGGCTGTTGCGGATACATTAGTCTCAGAAGCTTCAGGTGCTGTTACGGAATTCTTAGCGACAGGAAAGATCGGTGTCATATATAATCTAGATCATGACTTGTTGAAACACAGCGATGGAGAACCTCTCCTGACTATTGATAATCGTGAATTTCTAAAAGACTCTTTTGTCCATATAAATCGTGCGAACGAATTGGAGATGGGAATCGAACAGGCATTGAGCCCTACAGAAGAGATGCTTCTTGCGGCGAAAAGAGACCGGGAATATTTCTTCTACAAATTAGATGGGAAAGCGTCTAAGCGAGTTAAAGCAGAAATTGAACGTCTCTATAAAGAGGGTACTCATTTCAATCCGGTATAGGAAAGAGATATTTTTTATATCCAAGATCTTGAGAAATTATGAACGGGTAAAATCAGATTAGTTTCTTGAGAAATTACAATTTTTGGAAAATCAATTATATCCCAATAAACAGATAATTTAGTTGGTTTTTTTACTGTAGTTAGCTAAGTCTTAAACTGAAAATTCAATTTGAAGAACCAAGTAGGATCGCAATCTGTATCTTCATATTTTGTGTAATGGAGTGTCGGTGCAATGTATACATGTGAATTCAGTGAATAGTTAAATCCAACAATGGTGTAAATTTCCAAATCCTCTATCATATTTGAACTGGGAGCAAACATTTCGGCTCTGATTAATAGACTGGTCTTGGGTGCAATCATAAGACTTCCGTAAAAAACGGTTAGCAGTTTTTGATCGTAACTTTGATCGTTAGGATTATAGTCTGCCTGAGCTATATATTCTCCCCCTATTCTGATTTTTTTAATGGCAACTCCTACAAATCCCATCGCAGTGTATTTTTTTAATGTATTGGTGGGTTCAAAGGAGAAGTTTCCCCCAATATTCCATCCCGGGTTTTTATCCAATCTATTTTCGCCATACGCTACCAGGAGGGACAACCGTTTATACTTATCATCTTCTGGTTTTTTATATCCAACCCCATTATAGACAGCACCTTGAACGAACAGTCTGCCCCCGATTTTTCTGATAATGCTGATTCCCAGATCACTGGTGGCACCAAAACCCCAAAGATCTCCTGGATATTTTTCGATAAAGCGGTACCCCCAGGTTTTCGTGGTAGGCCCAAAGTAGTTAGTTGGCTGAACGCCTATAATAAGGTCTCCATAATTGGTTTTCCAGTTAAGAAAAGCGTGTTTTAGGAAAACAACAGCCCGACCATCCTCGTCAGTTCTACCCACATCAGTTGTTATTCTCAGTGACATGTCTTTCGTTAAATTGCTTTGGAAGTCAAGGTATGTACGCTTCACATTAAATGATGAAACTGATGAAACATCATCGTAGGTTAGGTCAAAAAATATAAGATTTGATATATTTGTTTCGCCTTTCACATAGACAATAGATAAGAGAATTGTAAGAATAGGGATGATTTTAGTGCGCATAGTTACCTCACTTATTAGGTGTTTGAATTTCAATACAAAAATAACCCAAGATACAAGCATTAACACGGTGTCAATACCCAAATACCACCCCCTCTTTTCATTCTCCCCCCCCACGATAAATCGGGATTTTCAACATCCGAGGGGGAGAAGATTTTGCAGGGAAGTCACATCTCAGATTTTTGTTGTAGATACTGTGGGCAAAACTGTTTGAAGCCATATTACCAACTCAAGTTTCGCACATCATAAGCCTATGTTAATCATATACATAATCAATAGCCCAGTCCTTCAGGGCTGGGATAGAAATGTTGAAAGATGGTTAGGACGTTTACGTCCTTCCCCTTCAAGATGAAATTATTCACAATAGGTAACGTCGTGAACGACGTAACAATCTGTATTGGCTTCAATATCCCCGCCCTGAAGGACGAGGCTATTCACATGCGAAACTTGAGTTACCAAGAACTCCTCTCTCCGCCAGCTGGCGGAAGAGGAAAAAAGGTGAGGGGGGCTCTTTTCTCTTCCCTGCCCGCCCTTCGGGAGCAGGTGGGTCAAGAGTTTCATTGTAATAAAAGCTACGAGAGTTTTTGTAAGATTGAATCTGGATCACATCGGACAACTCCTAAAATAAAAATGGGATCTAGGTACGCATTATTGTGATGAACCAAATTTAAAATTTATGTTTTTAAAAAAATAGAGATTCCTCTTGATTAATGTAATACGTCAGTGACTGAGGTATTTTTGAGTTCCCCGAAATATTGGGTTTATTTTAATGGTATGGGTAAATGCCAATAAATATATTTATTCATTCTTTTGTCCCCGAATAATCGGGATCTTCGACTTGATCTACCTACGCTATAGCTTCGGCAGACAGGTACAAAAGAATCAAAAAATCAAGGCTGTTGAATATTTACTAAAACTTTGATTTCATTCTCTAAAAGAAACAAACTCACTTTGCTCCGCTTCGTTCAAACCCCGATACGGTTGCAAGCTCCCTACGGGGCAGGCAGTGTTTCTTTTTTTAACGAGAATTCCATCAAGTTTATTAACGTAAATATTCAAATGCCGTTTAATAACTTCTATGATCATTATTGATAACGATAAATATTACAGCGTTTTTATTTTTCTCTATCTTCATAAATAATGTTAATTAATGAAGCAAACAAACTATTTTAGTGGGAAGTCCTGAAACTTGCACCTTGAAAGCCTTGGCCCTGGGCGTTCCGCCATGGTGAGCTCGTAGCCCTTTGGTCTTCGCCTATGGCGAGCTCTTGTTACTTGATACTTTTAAGTCGAAATACCACTGTCATTGAGTTATTACTGATTTATAGATAAAAAGAACAGGATCATATTAATTCATTATCCTAAATTCTTTTCACTAA
>JACNLN010000145.1 GCA_014381485.1 Fidelibacterota bacterium | reverse complement strand
TGGCATTATTTACTAAAAAATATGTAATTATGTAAAACAGCCTGTCCCGCCTGTCCCGGTGGAATCGGGGACTTGTCGGGGTAATTGTTCGCTAACTCACGTTCTATTAAATATTTACGTTTTAAATAATTATCGACATTCCTTCATGAAACCAAACAATTTTCATTTAAAATCCGACCATATTTATTACGATTAACCATTGTCAGTTTAATAACTCATCTGTGAACAAGAACATTGTCAATCAATCCGTACTCTTTTGCGTTCTCAGCTGTCATATAGAAATCTCGATCTGTATCTTTCTCAATTTTTTTCAAAGACTGACCTGTTTGTTCAGATAGGATTTTATTAATTCGATTTTTAAGAGCTTGTATTTCTTTTGCCTTTACTTGAATATCACTAGCGGATCCTTCCGCACCCCCCCAAGGCTGGTGAATCATAATTCTTGAATTTGGGAGTGCTGATCGTTTCCCTTTTGCTCCCGCCCCAAGTAAAACTGCTCCCAAGCTGGACGCCTGCCCCATACAGATGGTTGTTATATCAGGTTTGACATAATTTATTGTATCTAAGACACCCAATCCAGCTGTAACTGATCCGCCAGGTGTATTGATATAAAGGGAGATATCTTTCTTTGGATTCTCTGCTTCTAAAAAAAGAAGCTGGGCAATAACCAAACTGGCCACTTGATCATCTATGGGCATTCCTAAAAAGACAATACGTTCTTTTAAAAGGCGGGAATATATATCATATGCCCTCTCCATCCTACCAGTCTGTTCAATTACAATGGGAATAATTTGTGATTTATTACTCATTTTCCTATCCTTATTAAAATAACTTTTCACATAAACTGATTATTTCGATTATTGAGCTTAACCCTGTTGTAACTTTCTAATATCTTTTGTATAGATTTTATTTTTTTGTTCCTTCACAAATTCAGTAAGATAATCCATCAGTTTATCATCTAAAAGATTTTCCTGAAGGCGTTTTCTATTACTGGGTTTTTTATAGAACCGCTCCAATTCTCTTTTATTTTCTGATACCCCCTGAACTAAATCACTCACCTTAGCGGTAACTTCCTCTTCAGATATATTTAGCTCGGTAGAAGAAATGAGTGCTTTTCGAATGAGATACCATTTCATATTCCGAATCGTTGAAGGCTTAATGCGATCGCGATACTCTTTTTCATCAAAATTTTCCCATTGTTGTTTATTCGCATTTTCAACCAAATCATCCAGGTAGTTTTCCACCATTGAAGGTGGTACTTCCAGTGTAGTATTCTGGATAAAATGATCAATCAGATTTTCCTCAAACTTCCCCTTTGCATCAGCATCCAATTTTGTTTGAATTATTGAAAGAATGTTCTTTCGGAATTCTGAAAGATTGGATGCATCAGGATCATTTTCCCTAATAAATTCCTCATTGACTTCTGGAAGTAACTCTTCCTGAACATTTTTTACATCCACTTTATAAGGGGTTTTATCTGGCGCTCCTTTTGACTCTATATGAATCGTAGTAGATTCACCTGCTTTCAATCCGGTTAGTCTGTCTAAATTTTCACCTCCAAACATCCCTTCACCTACCTTAATGTAGCGGTCTTTAACTCGATTTCCAATAATCGGGACGCCTGTCTGGTCTAACTCCTGTAGATCAACCAGCAAAAGATGTCCATCCCTGGAACCAGAGTCCACTGTTCTGAGTTCAGCTGATTGTTGTTGGAGTTCTCTGATATAAATATCTATATCCTCTTCATCAGGAATATAGATATCTCTTTTTATCTTAAATTTTTTCTTATAGTTGGGTAATTCAACTTCTGGTTCAACCTCAAATTCTGCAGAAAAAGTCAGTGGACTATCATAATGAAAATCAAGATTTTGAATGCTCGCCTGGTTAATGGGCGTGATGTTTTTATCATCCAGTGCTTTTATAAAAAATTCCTCCAGCGCATCTTGGGCAAATTCCGCCTCCATAGAGGGCTTAAACCGCTGGAACAGCATTTTTCTCGGGATTTTACCCTTACGAAATCCAGGGAGTTTAATAGATTTCCGAAACTGATTGACAAACCGCTCAAAGGAAGGTTCCAGTTCCACCCAGGGAACCGTAACTTTTATCTCCCTTGTATAACTGTTCTTCTCTGTAATATTTGTGTCCATATTTGACCAACTTTGAAATGAAATTTACCAATTATTTTTTTCTCCACAAAAAGAAAGGAATCACTTACGAAGAAAAGATTAACAAATTAACCTTATTAATTCCACGAAAAATCGGGATCTCCCCCGATAGATCGGGGCTCCGACATCAGCCACCAAAAAGCGCAAAGAACACAAGAAATATCAAGCATTTATTAGGTCTTATGACATGAATAATTTTTCAAATAATGATGCATCTTTTCCAACTAAACCTTGATATAATAGCTCTTTGCGGTTTTTGTGCCTTTTGTGGCGATTTATTCAGGTTAAGTAAAATCAGATAATCCTTTTACTCCCCAGTACATTAACCATAAACCACCCATCTGGATTACATGGTATAAATCATTTTGATTGAAGTGTGTATGAAGAGAAAAACCGCTGACTTGAACAGCAGCACCTAAAAAAGAGATTAATATACCCAGAGATATAAATCCTGCACTAACGAACATATTTGAAAAAAAGAGGTATGACATCACAACAAAAACGAATACCATAGATGGAACGTAAAATCTGATGACGTTTATAAATTCGCTGTGTCTCCACGTTACAATAATATAAATCACAAGTAAGGCGATGGGGATCCACCGCAATATCTCATATGTCCGGAATGGCATAATAACATCAAAAGTTGCCAGGAGCATAAACAGGGTTGAGACTCCAATTGACCACATAGTTAGTTTCCAGATGAGATCTTTCCAGAAGGGGGAAAAATAGGGTCCAAAACCGTGAGATATCCCACCGAGAAAAGCACCGATCGCTAATATATAAAACGACCACCCAAAATGAATATGAACCAACTGAAACTTCTGCCAGTAAAGTCCTATCATCTGTGTTCCAAAATAGATGGCTAATCCCGATAAAACGATGTCGGTTATAAACGTCATTGGTTCGTATATCATTTTTTTCTCCATACTTATGTAATAATAATTTGGATATTCAGCTATCCATTTACAAGGGCGAAATTACTTCTATGGTATTACTCAAAAATGAAGGAAGAATGTAAAATAAAGAATTAAGAAAGGAGGGGAAAATTAAAATTCTAACGTAAATCCTCCTACCGGCATCGTCTTGAACTGCCACACCTCGCTCTTCGTCCCTTCCTCACTGTAGGCGTAATCCCAGATATTGTTGCGGTCATAAATATTCATGATATCGATATAAGTAACCAGATTTACATTCTTAAAAATATACCGTCTTAAATACAGAAAATCCAGCCGATGGTATTCCGGGAAACGGAGACTGTTCCAATCGGCATCATCGGGAATATCCCAGTCACGGTGTTCCGGAACGTAATCTCTTGCCGTGTAGGGTCTACCACTGTTATAACCAAAACGAAAATTTGCCTCAACTTCATCCGCCAGGGGATTAATCACTCCCATGACCATTGAAAATATTTGATACCAGAGGTTTTGCTTCAAATCCCGATACCAGTTTCGCTTGTGGAATTTTTCCTTCCAACCCCCAACCAAAGTGAGCTGATGCCGGATGTCATAGTCCCAATCATACCAATCCCCTTTCTGCTCAGGATCATGAGGTGAATCACTTCCGGTGAACAGCATCCTGACATCCTTCGCCTGAGCGTGACTCCAGGCATAACTGAACAGGATATGCCAGTTGCGGGTCAACTTCTTCTGTAGGAAAAACTCTAACCCGTAACTTTTACCCTGACCCTCGTTCAACCAGTGGGTTGTATGTTCCAAAAGCACAGGATATTCCTCCTGGGGCTTTGGATTCGTCCAGTAGTAGTGCGTGGGTATATTATCATAAGTTTTGTAAAAGCCCTCTATAGAACCACGGAAATCAGTATCAAAGAAATGTTCGATACCAGCCACATACTGATCTGTATACTTAGCCTTTAAATTTTTATTTTTCCCTTCCGGATCCCGAAAAACCAGATAATACCCTGGATACTGGTAATGTTTACCATAGGCAAGATGAGCTGTTGTGAAAGGCCCTAAGGAAAATTGGAGATTCAGGCGAGGTGAAAAGACAAGTTCTTCGGTAGCGGTAAAATAGTCAGTCCGTATACCAACAGTAAGTTGACCTCTATGTAATAATTTTACCTTCCACTGCAGGTATCCGGCTAACTTCCATTCACTCTCCCGAGTAATAAATTCGAATGTTGGTCGGATGTAGATGGTATCAATAGGATCCGGTTCATCCACCAACCATTCTTCACCAGTCCAGACCGAATCGGAGGTGTCATAAAGGAATGTTGTATCTGATCGAGCCCATTCATTATAATCTACCTCAACACGTTTGACTGAACCCCCTATGGTAAAATGGCCCAAGGAAGATTGTAACACCCAGTTCGTTTTCAAGGTACTTTCGGTAATATAATCATCACGCGTAAACCAAACATCATCTCGATTACCGTAATGATACACCCAATGATAAGTCCACTTATTCACCCGGGAAAATGTGGTCAGTCCATAGCCATATTTCCCAGCCAGTGTACGCAGGCTTAATCCTGCAGCATAGGTGCTGCCGTCAGCATCCACACTTTCAGCTCCCCGACTGACCACTTCACTTTCGGTTTTAATCCGAATGTTATCAAAACCCATTAGTCCATTAAATATCAGCCGGTTGTTGGGGGTCAGATCATACACAATTTTCAGTTGATGATTGTTGTAGTGGGGAACCGCAGTCATTCCGAAACTCTCCACAATCATGTCCAGGTAGCTCCAGCTAGTGCTGGCCATGAATGACCCCTGTCCACCGGCAATCGGTCCCTCTAAGTTAATACCGGCACCAGCCATAGATAGATCAAAATCGGCTTCGAAACCGATTCGCGAGCCATTCCTTAATCTGATATCCATCACGCTGCTGGCTTTGTCGCCATAGCAGGCAGAAAAAGCTCCCGGGGTAAACTCAATCTCCCGTACAAAGAGCGGATTGATCATATTGATGGGCCCACCACCGGCACCTTCAAAGCCAAAGTGATTGGGATTGGGAATTTCAATGTCATCCAGCAGGAATAGATTTTCCCCCAGCATTCCACCTCGAGCAATGATTTCATTCTCCTGGTCGGTAGCAGTAGTCACAGAAGGCAACGACTGAACCACCCGCTGAATGTCGTAAGCCCCGCCGGGATCACTACGAATCTCGGCATTGTCCACGTGCATTGTGCTTACTACTGAAGATGATGATCGGGTGAACGCTTTACCGGTGACCTCGATCTCCTCCCCAGCAAGAACGTCAACCTTCAGTTCAACGACAAGATCAATTGGACGGGCTGACGTGACTGGAAGGTTGAGATACATCCGTTTCTCATAACCAATTATGCTCACCATAAGGTGGTGAGTGCCCACAGGGATGTCTTCAATAGCGAACCTCCCTACTTCATCCGTGGCGTCTCCTAACTCAGTATCCACAACCAGCACATTTGCTCCGATCAATGGCTGTTGAGTAGTCCCATCCCGGACAATACCGTTTATCTTCCCTGTTTGACCCCAGACAAAACCGGTCAGAGTTAGAAATAAAAATATTTTTCTCATGTTTATCATCTCAATAAACCGCCCCTTAGAATTCCAGAATGATTCCTCCCACAGGAAATGTTTTAAACTGCCATGCCATTTCTGTTGAGCCATTTTTTAAATAAACCGTTTCCCAAGGATTATCTCTATTAAACACATTCATAATATCCCAAAATACCACCAGGTTCATCTTATTGAAGTTAAAGCGCTGCTGAAGCAAAATGTCGAATCGTATATAATTGTCATAACGAGAGGTATTCCACGCATCGGTTGAATTCACATACCATTCCCTGATATTGTGATCATATGTTTTTGGAGTATAGGGACGCCCACCCATATAACGAAATTTGATTCCTATTTCATACTCATCTGCCGGTGCAATAGGCAGCCAGGATGTGGCTTTTGCAAAAATCGTTTCTTTATATTTGCGATACCAATCATACTCAATAAACCTGATTTTATGTCCGCCCACTAATGTAACTACATCACCGTAATCATAATCCCATGAGTATTTTTCACCATTTCTTGGATCGACCCCTTCGGACACAGAATGGGACCATGCAAAAGAACCATACCAATTGTTGGTATATTTCTTCTGTATGAAAAACTCAATTCCTTGCGATTTACCCTCACCCAAATTGACCAAATGATGATAATCCAAACTATCCCGACCTTCGCTATCCTGCAAAATGTCAAAGCCAACCATATCTTCATACTTTTTCGAATACACTTCAAAAGTAGTTCTTGTATCGGCACTTAAAAAATATTCTAAACCCACCACCAATTGATCAGCAAAATAATTTTTCAGTTCATCTGTATTTCCACGAGGTGAATTTAAGTGAATATTAAAGGGTGGTTGAAAATACCGTCCCCCGGCAAAATTGACTTTCAAGGTCGGTTTTATCTGATAAGAAATACCTAAGCGGGGAGAAACATTTCCTTCTCCGGTATAACTTACTCTTTCATATCGCAGACCTGAAGTTACTTCCAATTTGGGATTAGGCTTGAAATTTATTTGTCCAAATATGCCACCTTTTACGTAGTCCAAAGCGGATTTAGTTACAATTGTATCATAACTCCCAATAGTGGCAATGGCCTCAAATCGTAATGAATCATGTCCGAAATAATTCGCCCAAAAATCTTCAGCGGAGATGGGCATGGTAGGGTCGTTTGCAGATAATGAATAGCCGTAGATTTTCCGCGGCTCACCTTCCCACCAATTATCATAGTCCAGATTAAGGAACTTGATGTTAAATCCAAAACTGTTTTCAATTTTTGGACTGACACGATAAACCCAATCTCCTTTAAATGTGGTTTCCCATTCTAAATCATCTTGTCCGTAGTATTGGTCTTTTTCACCATCAGGCAGATTACGATAAACATCTGTATTCAATCCAACACGGCTTCCGCTAAAAGAAATAATTCCATAGCCTTTTTTCGAAAACAGGTTTTTATATGTTAGTCCGATTGTCAGTTGATTAGAATGAAAATCCACGTTTTCAGCTCCCCGGAGTTGGGGGTCTTCTTCACCTTCAATATTTATTTCATCAATGCCACCAATGACATTAAGAAATATTTTTTGTGTGGGGGAAATATGATAAGATATTTTCCCCTGGCTTGTCCAATATTTTGGAATTGCCATGAGCCCAGACTGCTGAATAACAAAGTCCAAAAATGACCGCTTAAGAGAAAATAGATAAGACCCTTTTTGAGAAAACGGTCCTTCAAAATTGAATCCAAATCCCGCCATATTTAAATTGAATTCCGATAAATGCTGGTCACGATTTCCTTCCCGCAGGGTTACATCCATTACTGAAGATAATTTGTCTCCGTACCGTGCAGGAAAGGAACCGGCATAGAAATCCACACGTTCGATAAAATCTGTATCTATCATAGTAATAGGTCCGCCACCTTTCCCTTGTTCAGGGAAATGATTCGGATAAGGGATTTCAATATGATCCATAACGAATAAATTTTCTCCGGGAGAACCACCACGAACGATTATTTCATTCGTTTGATCCGCCCCGGAAATAACCGATGGCAAACTCTGCATCATGGACATAATATCAATTGCGCCCACAGGATCAGACCGAATTTCTTCAATGTCAACCGTCCGGCTGCTAGTAATGGCATCCCTGGTTTTTTCAAAGAATGTTGCCGTCACTTCAACGCCTTTTCCCTGGAGAACCTGTGGATGCAGATCAAAATTTACAACTGTGTTCCGCTGCGGCACGATATGAACATTGGCCCGGGACACGGCTTCGTAACCAATCATGGTTAAATGAATATCGTAACTACCCACGGGAACATTGTCTATTTTAAAATATCCCTCCATATCGGTAGCGGCGCCCAGTTCTGTTCCGTTGATGATGACGTTCACCCCAATAAGAGGCTGGTGCGTAGAAGCATCTCGAACAAGTCCAGATAGGTTTCCGGTTTGACTCCAAACTAATCCTGTTAGAATTAGAAATAAAAATATGTTTCTCATGTTACCATCCTCCTAATTCGATAAAATGTCCGTCAAATCCCTGCGCGGACTGTGCAACACATCCTCAGCTCTTCCCATTCTCACCAGTATTTGAATGGTCTGTCCATCTTCAGCAAATTCCCGATGCACCTGCTGATACAATTCCGCCATCTCCGGATATTCCTGCAGGACTTGACTTAATGGCTGTATGCTGATGCCCATTTGAGATGCTTTGAGTTGAAACCGGCTGTATAACATGCCAGTTTCCACTTGAGTTTTCCTTGAGTTATCATTTGAAATAATCATAGCAAAAGTCGGCGCACTGTTGATATTACGCGTTTCCGATTTGAGCCAGATATCACCCATCTTTTCCCAACTCATGGGAAACAGGTTTGAGAAAAACTGAACGATTTGCAGTTTCATTCCCTTGAGTCCGCCACTCATCACAGTGATGCCATCCCGGTGTTCTTTTTTCTCCTTTTCCGAATCTCGGAATAATCGTTTTGTTTCACTCATGGTTTGTTCAGTTGTGGCTTCTACTTTTACGCCACTGATAGTTAAGGAACGGATTTTTTCTAAAGACGCTGCATCATTGAAAAAGACCAGTAAAAGATTTGGGTTGTTGTTAAGTGATAGTAACACGGACATTTCATCGTCGGTCAGAGGATTACCATAATAGGCAGTCCGGTTGGTCACACGGTGAAATATTTCTGAATAAAGATCAACCTTCTGAGGGTTTTCCATTTGCATTAGAACAGGCTCCTCCTTGGGAATATTTCTCAGGAGCGTAACCCGAGCCACAGGAAGATCCTGCATCTCTTGTATGGAATCTGAAGTGCCATACTCACCTTTGGGGAAGAGTTCCATTCCCATGGAATATCCCAATTGGTCAGCGGCGATTCTCACTGTTTCCAAAAATGTTCCCTGACTGATGGTAATTTGTCTAGACGGTGGATCCGTTTCCGGCAGCAATCTTTCTGAATCTACATAGAGTTCAAAAACATCATAATTGTCTTTATCCAACTTTACTATCCACGGTTGGGTGTTGTGAGCACTGGGTGCCAATAATCCATGAGCTACCACTTGAATACGGATATCATTGAATTGCTTATGATAATCGGATTGCCAGGGTTCGTAATAGTTTGGAATAGTAGAAGAACATCCAGTTAGTAATGCGAAAGCGACAATAAATAATAACTTATTCATTGCTTAATCTCCTTCAACGTATGTTTCAACCATTTGATGAAAAACTTCTGATAGTCGATGCCAAAATCAAGGGTCCTTTTCCTCAAGTAACCTCCCAAATCTTGGCTGGAGCCAACTTTAGGAATCTCCTTCAGAATAGTATAATAAACCTGGAGCATCTCCTCCTGTTCTTCGATCTGATCCACCAGAGCCTTTCTCCAAAATTCTAAGCCCAGCTCAGAGCCAAGGAACATGGTAACCAAAAGTGGAAACTTCACCAAATGTGGTTCAATTGTTGGCAGTTGTTCCAGAAGGAACTGTTTACCCTCTCCGGTAATCGTATAGACTTTTCGAGCTGGTCCTGACTCTTGGATTTCGTGATCAAAAGTGACATAACCATCCGCTATCATCTTCTTCAGTGTTCCATAAATCTGCGGATGAGTGGCGTGCCAAAAAAAACCTACAGAAGAATCAATCCGCTTGGAAAGATCGTAACCTGACATGGGCTCCATATTCAGGAAACCGAGGATGACTGTCTCAAGGTTCATCTATGATCTCCATTATCCTTGCTGCAATTAAGTTGAGTAGTAAAATAGATGTTAACCATGCCATATGTTATTATTTACATAGATAATTAGCAACAACTTTTTTAACTACGGGATTACCAGCATTTATATGCCCTATTTCAGTGTGAGTTAAGCTGTATAGTCTATAGTTGACAAATCGCGTGGATATGCGGCCGAATCTCTCAATTCCAGACGACTGGTATCTCCTGCCCACAACTGCATCGTGTCCCTTCCAGATCAACTTTCAGAACGGAATGCCAGCTCCGTTCAATAAGCGCTCTGTGACAATTCGGACAGAAAGTTGTCTGCCCCTCGCTGTCGAAGACATTCCCTACATAGACGTATTTCATGTCCCATTCCATCGCCAGCCGTCTTGCTTTTGTTATTGTTCGGTGGGGTGTTCTTGGAACATCAAGCATTTTAAAATCGGGATGAAATGCTGTGAAATGAAGGGGGACTTCATCTCCAACATTTTCTATAAGCCAATCTACCATATTTTTTATTTCAGAAAAGTCATCGTTATATCCTGGGATCAGCAGATTGGTAATCTCCATCCAGACATCTGTTTCATCGTGAAACCAACGGATAGTATCTAGTACATCCGATAGATGTGAATAGGTTAGTTTATGATAAAATTGTTCACTGAGTGCCTTCAGGTCTACATTTACCCCATCAATCAAGGAAAAAATCTCCTCTCTCGCTTCAGGGGTGACATACCCATTAGTGACCATGACATTTTTAATACCCTCTTTTCTGGCAAGTTGAGCCACATCAAGAATGAATTCCGCAAAAATGATTGGTTCATTGTATGTATATGCTATACCAGGACAGTTATTTTTTTTCGCTATTTGAACCACTTCTTCAGGGGTAACTTTCACCGATTTTAAGTTATCCATCTTTGCCTTGCTCATATCCCAGTTCTGGCAGTATCGACATCCAAGATTGCACCCCGCAGTACCAAAACTTAAGATAGACGTACCGGGAAGAAAGTGATTCAGTGGTTTTTTTTCGATGGGATCTACAGCAAAACCCGTGGGACGACCATATGCCATCTGGTAAAGCTTTCCATCCTCATTTTTTCGCACGAAACAGAAACCTGTTTGTCCGTTGCCAATCTTGCAATACCGAGGGCAGAGAGTGCAGAGTACTTTACCACTTTTAATCGGTTCCCACCATTTTGCTAAAACTTTCACAGGTATTTTGTGCGCTTTATAAAACCTCTTGATCTATGAATACAAACGATGATTTGCGAAAAATTAAAGGTTTATCAGAAAAAAACAATTTCGAAGAAAAAGTTCAGCCAATGGAAATTCGCTGGACAGATGGTCTGTTGTCGTTACGACTATTTTACAATCTCAATCGGTAAGCTATACCCTCAATAGTTTGAATCAATTTATTTACTTGAGTAGAGGTATGAAAGAGTTCGCTGATATCACAAAATGAATCAGTCGGATAATTCCGTTTGTCAAAATCCCTCAGGAAATTGGATTCAAGTTTTATCACGTAATCTTTGATGACAGACTTGTGAATAACCTTTTGACGAAGATAGTTTACATAAAATTTTACTTGCCCTCGTGTCGTTAACTGAAACAGGGATAATATTCCAAGATCGGATTTTGTTTTGTACGTTACTGTCCCATACTCACTTCCTTTTCCCCAGGATATTTCATCAGCATTTTTTTCAATAAATTGATACAGTTTTATCCCAACCTTTGCGACTTCACGAGATGTATTAGAGGTTAATTCTTCAAGAAATTTTTCTTTATTCCACTTCAAAGAGAGTTACTCCTTCTTATCGAAATACGCCAAATTGATTTAAAAACACTATTATAATTTAAAAACGATTGAAGGAAAAAAATATATCCTTTTTCACATTAGTCAAAAATGTGATTTTGAATAATATAATTTTTTTCAGTGACGGAGAATTTTGTTATTATCTCCGAATCATTGGTATAGAAACATTTATCTCAAATCGTGCTCTATCCAGAATCCAATCAATGTCAGTGGGTACTGTTTTATTATCCCAGCTTTGATATAGAGGAATGTAAATACGAATAAAGGGAAGAGAAAATCGCAACCCAGCATCCATCAGAATTTCATTCAGATCGGTGGCTCCGCCTGCATCAGCATACAACCCAACCGGGACAAACGGGAGGTTTTGATCAACATTAATACCCCAGGCGTTACTGGTCGATACCACAGGAATCCCATTGATAATGGCACGTCCTCGTAGAGCAGGTCCTTCCTGAATGAATTGTTCATCGTAAACATTCACCGGACTTCTTCCTCCGTCATCTGTACGGTTGAAAACCCAGCTTTGTTCAAAATTGGGATCCACTCCACCCCCCATCCATGTTTGATATTGTGTGGGAATGTCACGATCATTGACAAAGGTTCCTGCCCAGATTCTGCATCTGAGATTAAGTTTTTTTGAATATCTCAAGCGAAGCCTACCAACACTAGAGAAGCGAGCAAAAGAAGCCCCTTGCACACTTCCGGAAAGTCCCAAAGATCCGTTGTATGACAAGAAAGGATTTGGTCGATGATAATACGACAAACTTATATTGGTTACCACGTACTCTCCTGACCTGTAATACGTTGGATTTACTGCTTCGGGTTTGATATTATGAAGATAAAGATTCCCTGACATGGTGACATATGGTGTGGAGATAATAGGTTTTCGCACCACTCCAAATACCGACAGATTTGCCCCTTTCCTACCAGCATAATCACCCCCCTTTCCCGAGACAGTCAAAGTCCGGAAGCCAAGAATCCGATAAAAGGTTCTTTGAACCGAGAAGTTACCAACAACCTTGTTGTGTTCAAAATCCCATTGAGGTGTAAACCCCAGCCCATAGAAATACCCGGGTACAAAACCGCTATATCCCACAAAGCCAAAGGTCAGTTTGTTATAAGCATTTCCGCTAAGCCACGGGAGTAAGTTCACCTCCCGGTGCTGAAAGGTTGGTTGATCAAAAACAAAATGAAACTTGAAAGGTTTGGATGTGGTATTATTCCAGCGATTGATGTCAGGCATATAGTTGTCCGGATCAACAATCACTCGCTTTGTTTCCATTGGTGTGTTCACTTTTTTCTTCCCGTCGAATCCAGGAAACCATTTTCGAACTATTTCCCTGCCCTCTGAATCGTAAAATCCAAGCTCAATGGGTGGAGTCATCGTCCCAAAGTTAACCACTGTCACTTCCCCCTCTTTCAGTGAAGTAAGACCATAATCAATAACCTTTGTGTCATTAATGGCATCATCAAAATACCAGCTCAGATCTTCATCAACATGCTTTTCAAATATTACCCAGAAATCTTCCGGCTGGGGATGTTTGAATTTCCATTTTTCATAATAATCCTGCATAATCTCGTCTATCTTTTCTTCACCGAGATAGTGCTGGAGGTACCGAGTAAAAATGGCCGTTTTACCATACACTATTGATCCATAGTTCCCGCGGTGAAACTCGATTGACGGCAGTTCGATCGGTTGATCATCTCCGGTTACAGCTCTCCCCTGATATCCCAGATATCCCATCACCCACCGGAAATCAAGGTTTTTTCCGATCCCCATTTTATTCTGTGTAAAGTCCTGTACAATAATCTGCCCGTTTCGCTCTGGATATTTTTTCTCCCAGTAGCGAATGTTAGAATATTCGTTTAACCCCTCATCGAGCCACGCATGATCCCGTTCATCGCTTCCGAGAATCCCATAAAACCAGTTGTGTCCAACTTCGTGCATAATCACAAACTCCAACAGATCTTTGGATCCCCCACTTGAAATGACGGTGATGTTGGGATATTCCATTCCACCCCCAGCGGACATATCTCCATCCACTGCGGTAATGTGATTGTAGGGGTAGTCACCATAAAACTTGCTATACCAGTACCCTGCATCATGAATGTACTCAAGAGATTTTTCCCAGAGCTTTGCATTTCTCGGCAGGTACATGCTCCAGAGAGTAACCTTCCTCGTGGAATCCGATAACCATAACTCTCCTTTCCTTACAATCCAGTTGGGATCTGCAAACCATGCAAAATCATGCACATTCTCCTGATGAAAATGAAGAGTCTTCATTTTCTGCTTCTCAGTTTTTTCCTTCTCAGATTTCTTCTTTTTAGCCTTTTTTATCTCTTTCTTAATCTTCCGGATTTTCTTTTTAAAAGCTTTCTTGTCCAGCGTATGAAGTTTTTCCCCTTCTTCTGCAAGTGAATCCAGCCATGCATATTCTGCTTCCCCATTCACAATATCCCCCGTAGCCATTACCCTATAATCTTCTGGAAGAGTAAGATAGACATTAAAGGATCCAAACTCACTGTAAAATTCACCCATATCCAGATAAGGTATGGGATGCCAACCTTCTTTGTCATAAACAGCGGGTTTCGGGTACCATTGAGTAATTTCATAATGTTTCCCGGTGTGCCCCAGTCGCGAGAAGACCTTCGGGATTTTTACGAAAAATGGTGTTTCCAGTGTTACACTTTTCCCCGGAGGAAGGGGCTCATTGAGATACACCTTCGCCACATCAATCCACTCCGGATGATATTCCCATTTCAGAGGTACATTATTCATATTAAAATCGAGACTGTCGATATAACCTCGATCTTTCTCTTTAGCAAAATGAAATCGGGTGGAAAAGTGTTCGAGTTTCTGTTTCGCATACGCCGTTTCATTATTTTTATAAGCATTAGGCCAGAGATGAAACCAGAGAAAATCTAGAGTGTCTGGTGAATTATTTGTGTAAGAAATGATTTCATGTGCTGATAAGGTATGAGCAGAATCATCAAGTGTTACATGGATTTCATAATTCACCTCCTGCTGCCAGTAGTCATCTGCAAAAACAGGAGTTAAGAAAAGTAGTAACAGAATAACAGAACAGAAGTGTTTACTATGTGAATTTATATTCATTAGATAATATCCTTTTTTTGTGTTTTGCTAATTATACTGATACTAATTTACCCTGAATAATTCATCAGGAAAATTAATTTTG
>JACNLN010000017.1 GCA_014381485.1 Fidelibacterota bacterium | reverse complement strand
AGAGGGGAATTAAATTAATTAACCATTATAAAAAACATCACCGATCGCTGTACCCATAATAGTGATAATAGTACTGATAGTAGTAATAGTACGAATCGGAAGACGTCCGTTTGGAAACGCTATTGAGAATAATTCCTGTAAGTGGTGTACTGATATCGCCAAGTGCACGCAGGCTGCGGATAAGGGCTTCTTTAACCGTACTCCCCGCTCGAACGACCAGGACTAATCCATCCAGTTCCCGCGAGATCATAGAGGCATCTGTCACCGCAGCAAAAGGTGGCGAATCCATAAGTATGACATCCCACTCTTCCTCGAGCTTCGCGATGAGCTGTGTCATCCGTTCTGATCCCATAAGTTCTGAAGGATTAGGTGGTGAAATACCGGATGTTACGACAAAAAGATTTTCAATATCCGTTTCTTGAACTAACGAATTGAAATCACTCTCCTCACCAGAAAGATAGTGCGTTATCCCAGGTGCTCGATCAATGTCAAAAATACGGTGAATAACAGGTCTTCTAAGATCTGTATCTAAAAGCAACGTCCTTTTTCCCAGATGGGCAAATGTAATAGCCAGATTGGTTACGGTAGTGGTTTTTCCTTCTCCAGCTCCTGGACTGGTAACGATAATAGATTTTATCGGTTTATCCGCTTGACTGTAAAGAATATTCGTACGGATCATGCGGTACGCTTCAGAGATAGGAGATTTGGGATCTTCTTCTGTTATCAGACGGCGACGTAAACTTTCCCCTGAGGGTCGTCTGAATAAGCCGGCAAATCCCTCATCAACGCTTTCTTCTCTTTTTCCTCTCCTACGTCTAGGTTTCCTGCGTCTGGCGCGTCCTTTCCGATCATAGCGAGCGTAACGACTTTTGCCAACCTCAGGAATGATTCCCAGCACTGTCTGACCGAGCTTCTCTATAAAATCAATGGAGCGGACAGTGTTGTCCATATACTCTCTCAAAAACACAACCCCAACACCAAGACCCATTCCTAATATCAACCCGAGTAAAATGTTGGTTTTGTGTTTGGGACTGCTTGGCTTCTTTGGGGGTATTGCTTTATCAATAATTCTAACAGTTCCCGGCTCTGAGGCAACGGAAATACGTGCTTCCTCTAATTTCTGGCGCATAAACATAAACGTTTCGTGAAGTACAGCACGATCCCGCTCAAGGCGGGCAAAGTCTAACTGCTTGGTGGGAAGCCGGTTGAGTTGCTCGTTATAGATATCTACAACCTTTTTATATTCCGCTGAACGAGTCTCCAGCGCCGCAAGTCCCGCTCGCTTCACTAACAATTCGGTGATCATCTCTTGACGATATTCAATAGGATCCGCTACCGCCAATCCCTGAGAAATGAGTTCACGCGTCTGTTCATCCAATTTCGTCTTCAGAGCATTAATCTTTCTCTTTATGGAACGGACAGCTTCATGATTCTCACCGTAAAGACTGGCATTCTTGACCAGTTCTGATTCCATCCCGGAAATCTCCATCCTTAGAGCCACCAGGCGGGGATTGATGGAATTTTGTAGCTGATCTGCCAGCGTTTTTTCCTCTTCGGAAAGCTGAGTGTTGATATATCGAATTTCCTCCTTGACAATTTCAACCTCCGCTATGGTATTATAATATTTCGCCTCCTCTTCAACTAACTGTCTCAGGAGGTTTACGGAATTGCCATCTAAACCAAATATTTTTGTCTGTTCTTTGTAAAGACGCAGTGTGTCTTCAGCGGCAGAAAGTTCCAACTCCTTTGCAGCCACCTGCTCTCCTAAAAAGTCCTCCATATTCACAAATTCTTCAGCATTCCACTTCTGATCCAGTTGTTGAAATACATTAATGACTGTATTAGTGAGAAGAGAAGCTTCCTCAGGAAATGGACTGGTACAGGTAACCTTTAGTAAATCTGTACCTCGTTCATTTGTCACGTCAATGGATCCTTGAACACCTCCTGCAAATTTATAACCAATCCTTTCCGTGTACGGTCCGTTCTGAACCTCCCCTGGGTTTTTATCCGGCTCATACATTCCAAGCGTTATAATTTCCCTGATCCATCGTCGAGGTCGCTGCCCCCGGGGCCTAAATACCTGGGTTCCAAACAGGGATAGATGATTCCTGTGCTTTGAATTCCACAGTGTCCTGACAACCCCCACAGCGACATTTCTCGAAGATATCAGTTGCTGGGCGTTAGACAAACGAGCCATCCCCCGGGTCCCCGTTAAATCAAACAGGGTACTGCTGCCCTGGGGTTGGTCAATAAGAATTGTAGCGGTGGCTTCGTATTCGGGAGTAACTGTAAATGTGTAATAAATAGTAATAACCAGGACCAATATAATGGCAAAAACAATAAACCACATACCGCGACGCATAATGCGTATGTAATCCCGAATATTAAGCTCAGGTGTTTCTAATTGAGTTTTTTCTTGTAGATATTGTTGTTCCATAAATTATCTCAAATTTTATTTTATGATTTGTGTCTGATAAGCGCTCAATGTTCAGAATTCATGAGTTTATTCCACATTATTTTCTTTCCCAGTAGTACATCATCATAACATATACATTAACAAGACTGAAAATAGTATTCACTGTACCCGCTTGTTGAAGGACGTAAGAGCTGATAGTCTGAGGAATAATATACGTATCATTTGGCAGAATCTTCACAAAATCGCTTCGATTGCCTGTCTTTAGAAATTTCTCCATATTGATTTCATAAACAAGCTGGCCATTTTCATCAGGGATTTCCCGGTAAAGCCGAACTTTCTTTAAATTTGCTCCTTTTGCAGGACCACCCACAAAGGAAAGTAATGTTGCGAGATCAATGCCCTCATACACCATATGATGACCGGGATTTTGTACCTGACCCCAGACATTCACAAACATCACCACATCTCCATCCCTTGTGGTTATATAGCGTTCACTGGAGGTAGTATAATCCCGTGCAAAGCCACTTCTCCCTTCATAATCTC
>JACNLN010000069.1:8973-15089 GCA_014381485.1 Fidelibacterota bacterium | reverse complement strand
TCAAACAATGATTATTTTCTGTTAAGATAATAGTAAGGTTCTCCTTAAAAAGAGCATTCAGTAGATCTCGGAGGATCAATAGATGAGGAAAAAAGTATCATTGCTTACGGAGTAAAATCCGTTTTTTCATCAACTGACAGGCAAAATTCCGTCAGGATATTGATGGCGCTTTCCACATCTTTCATGGAGATCAGTTCCGTGTAGGTATGCATATACCGGCAGGGGATGGATACCAGTCCAGTTGCCACACCAGCTCGGGTGATCTGGATGACGTTGGCATCTGTTCCTGTGGGGCGAGGAGCAGCTTCGACCTGATACTTGATTTTTTTCTTTTTCGCTACTGATAAGAGAATCTCGAACACCTTTGGATTAATGTTCGGTCCCCGTGAGATAGCAGCACCTTCACTGAGTTTTATCTCTCCCACTTTTTTCACATCTACGTCAGGAGTATCCGTTCCGTGAGTGACGTCAATAGCCACCCCGATCTGGGGATCAATACCGTATGCAGACGTTCTCGCTCCCCGCAGACCTACCTCTTCCTGACAGGTAGCTACGCTGAATAGGGCAGCATTCAATTCCGATTTTTTCCTGTAGACATTTTTCAGCACTTCCGCCACGATAAAGGCGCCAATTTTATCGTCGAATCCACGAGAGATATACAATCCATTTCGCAGCTCTTCAATGTTGAAATCATACGTGATGGGATCCCCAATTTCCACGTACTTCTGGACTTCTTTTTTATCGTTAGCACCAATATCGATATAAAGTTCATGGCGTTTTGGCACTTTTTCTCTATCCTTCTTTTCGAAAAGGTGAATAGCTTTCTTCCCGGTGACACCAAGAATATCTCCTTGCTTTGTGTGAATTCTGACTTTTCTTCCTGGAATAATTGCAATGTCGAACCCTCCAAGATGGTTAAAATAGATAAACCCCTTGTCATTAATGTACTCCACCTGAAATCCCAATTCATCCATATGACCTGCAAGCATAATTCGAGGTCTTTTATCAGGATTGATTGAAGCGACAATATTCCCATGAACATCTATTTTAACTTCATCGGAATATTTTTTCATTTCCTCAGACCATACTTTTCTGAGTTTGTGTTCATAACCTGATGGGGAAGGGGTTTTCATCATAGTTTCTAAAAAATTCATTGAACTTTTTTTCATTTTTTCTTTCTCCGTTTTTGGGTTGAAATTGATGGAAAAATCTACGAGGATTTGAAAAGTGATAGCAAGGATAATTTTACTACTGGTTCTTCACACATTTTTGTGGGCAATATTGTCCGTTTCATGATAGGTCCGTTAAAAGTCGGACAGGTTAAGATAAAGAAATCTCAACCACTAAGTCCGCAAAGTAAAACGCAAAATATCTATATGATAGATACAATAAAAAAGGTGATTGGTATATCCTTAGGTTCTAAAAATCTGTTCTGCGGATTTTACCCTTCAGGGTTTTATAAAAGCAAAAGAATTCAAATTTTGAAGAATAGTCAAAATTTTCATAAATTATGAGGAAATAAAATCAATAATCACAAGATATTGAGGAATTTGAGATGAAAGATTTCGATATTCACCGATCGTTAAACGAGATTGATGTTAATGCTGAATGGGTGGGACTTCGGGAAGTGAGAGAAATTACCACTCATCGCATCATCCGGGATGACCATCCACAATCGAATGTGACCAGTACTACACATGGTATTATGGTTGAAGCCCTTGTCGATGGTCAGTTTGGTTACTGCAGTGTAAACAGGTTGGATCAGGAAAGTATTCAGGAGGCAGCGGAAAAGGCATATATCCAGGCGAAGGAATCTGCTAAATATTCTCTATTCAAATTTACCACTGATTCCCGTCCAAAATCTGTCGGAACCCATGAATCATCATACAAACTGACTGCTGATTCAATTTCCCCCGGAGAGCTGAACAACATCCTGCTCAAGGTGTGTAATGCTTTGAAGGTTTCCGACAAGATAGTCAGTCGGGAATCATACGGTAGAATTGTGGACTCTACCTATCGGTTTGTTAGTTCAAATGGAAGCGATATTCACCAGAAATTTATGTTAGTAACGACTGACTGTTCTGCAACTGCCCAGGAGGGAAATATCATTCAGCGTCGGACGGATGCAGGTTTGCGGGGACGAAGTTATCAGATGGGAATGGAGTTATTTGACGAGATGGAGCTTATCCAAAGAGCGAAACGTGTCGGCAAAGAGGTTGTGGAATTGTTAACCGCTGAGGAATGTCCCACCGAAACCACGACCATTGTTTTAACACCGGATCAGATGATGCTTCAGATTCATGAAAGTGTGGGACATGCTTTGGAATTGGATCGGATTCTTGGGGATGAACGCAATTATGCTGGTTGGAGTTTCGTCCGACCGGGGGATTTTGGGTCACTTCAGTATGGATCTTCGCTGATGAATATTGTGTTTGATCCAACTATCCAAACGCAGTTTGCCTCGTACGGTTTTGACGATGGTGGAATGAAAGCTGAAAAGGAATACATCATCAAAAATGGCTTACTTGTTCGGGCGTTAGGTGGAAGAGAAAGCCAGATTCGAACCGGAATACCCGGTGTAGCTAACCTCAGAGCCAGCTCGTGGAACCGGGCTCCTATTGATCGAATGGCAAACCTGAATCTGGAACCGGGGGATGCTACCTTCAATGAGATCATCGGTTCTGTGGAACGAGGTGTTTTTATGGAATCCAATCGATCCTGGTCAATCGATGACTATCGTATCAAATTTCAGTTTGGATGCGAATACGGAAAATTAATCGAAAACGGTGAAATAACTAAAACTGTTCGAAATCCCAACTACCGGGCGAAAACTATCCCATTCTGGCACAGTCTGAAGATGATTGGGAACAAAGACACTTTTGGAATCTATGGAACACCCTATTGTGGGAAGGGAGAACCAAACCAGACAATTCGAGTGGGGCATGCATCACCCGTCTGTCTTTTTGAAAATATTGAGGTGTTTGGAGGAGTATCGTAATGACACATAATCAATCCTATGAGAAAAATATGGAGCAGGTTTTTAACAATGTATGTGATAAGGTGCTGTCAGACCTTAGAAATGATGAACATCTGACTATATCTATGAAGGGAGAACGATCTCATTTCATCCGGTTGAGTAAGGCACGCGTTCGGCAGGCAGGAATAGTTTGCGACGCTGATGTTGGCTTAAATTTCATTGAAAATGGAAGGAGTGCATGGGGTGGAGTAACCTTTTCCGGTAATAAAGAGGTGGATACACAACGTGTGATATCAGAACTGGAACGACTCAGACGTGAAGTATCTCAACTCCCTGAAGACCCCTATGTGATTATTCCCAAAAAGGGAGATTCCAGCAGGGAAGTTTATAAAGGAAACCTTCTTTCAGAAGCAGATGTGGTAGATGCTCTTCTTCCGGCTATCCATGGCGTGGATCTGGCGGGAATTTATGCTTCTGGTGTGATTTTTCAGGGAACTGCTAATTCTGCTGGTCAGCGACATTGGTTCAGTACCGAGACTTTTTCGTTTGATTATTCTCTCATCACTCCGGAAGAAAAGATGGTAAAAAGCACTTTTGCCGGTACTTCGTGGGACCAGTCTCGTTACGAGAAAAAAATCAAACAATCCAAAAGAGAAATAAAAATAATGGAACAACCGGTGAAAAAAGTTAAACCGGGAACTTACCGAACCTGCTTCGGTCCTGCTGCGGTGGCAGACCTCATCTGGATGTTTTCCTGGGAAGGGCTCGGCGAGGGTGATATTCAGCAGGGGAAAAGTGCCCTCATCAAAATGCGTGAGGAAGGAAAAACTCTTTCGCCTTTATTAACTCTATCCGAAGATTTTCGTGATGGCACCGTTCCAAAATTTAATGAGTATGGGGAGTTATCTTCTGATTACATTCCGCTTATTTTGAAGGGGAAGTTGGTCAATACTCTCATTAGCTCTCGAACAGCGAAAGAATATCAAATGAAGTCTAACTACGCTCCCGAGGAAGAATACCAGCGATCTCCCAGAATGGCAAATGGTACCTTGGATAAGGACGATTTACTTAAAGAATTAGGGACAGGGTTATACCTTTCAAATTTGCACTATTTGAACTGGAGTGACAATATTGGCGGCAGAGTCACGGGGATGACCCGATATGCCTGCTTCTGGGTGGAGAATGGAAATATTGTTTCTCCCATTAATAATATGAGGTTTGACGACACCATCTATAATTTTTTCGGTAACCAACTGGAGGAAGTTTCAAGCAATGTTGAGCTTATTCCCGACGTGAGTACTTATGAAGGACGGCAATTTGGTGGTGCTTACGTTCCTGCTATTCTGGTTAGTTCATTTACACTTACTCTTTGATTGGTGTTCAGGGGTCAGAAGTCAATATAAATTGATTAAAGATTTCTTCACCAAATAATCTCAGTCTTTTTATTTCCTGATATGTAAAAAGTAACCATGCACCTCCCGAAACGGACCCATCCCGACCGGACAATTCGGTAAGGACTGAAGCCGTAGAGCTCCATCAACGCCCTCCCCGATTTTCCATACAGAAAATCCTTCTTAAAGCTGTAATCGCAAAACAGCTCCACCAGATACTCATGTATCCTATTCCGAACTCTAACCAGCTCTTTCTCTTCAACATCGTAGATCTGGTTGTACTCCCGCAAAAGAAGATATTCTCCCCTTACCACCCTGTCTGTCAGTATCTTACCCAGTTTCCACAACATCAGGATAACCCGGGGATCCTTCTCGTCCGTCTTGCCTGTATCATTACTCTCAACAACCTTCAGCTTGCTCACACTCTCCTCATTTGCCAGTCCGCCGGCTGGCAGATCTGGTGATAAATACCCGTAGGCTCAACCAGAATGTGCAACCCATTCAACTCAACAGACTCAGCTAATCCAGCATAGGCAATCAGCTTCTGTTCGATGATACCTGTCCTGTTGGGAAAACAATCCTCTATGACTCCACCAGCATACACACTATAACAATCCAGCTTGTCATTACTCACGTCAAATGCCAATACAAATTGGCTAAAATGTTGAATGTCATCTTTTTTTTGTGTAATCTTAATTATGATCTTCTCCCTTAATTTTCAAACATAGATGTTAATATCGCATCTATTAAAACGAGAAGCTCATTTTTTATGACCATAATTGGCATAATAGTATGTTCAACCGGACTCCGATACGTCGGGTCAGGTTATTTTATTCGTAAGAGGATGGATAGTATTTCTTATTTAATAGAATAAGTTATGACTCAAAAAGACCTTCACAATTTTAAAAAAATATTGGAGAACATAAAATATCATGCGACAAAAGAAAACCTCCGTATTACGCAACATTGTCAACAAGAAATGGTTGAGGAAGACATAAAATTAAGTGAGGTATTAGAGGCAATTTCAATGGGTGAAATACTGGAGAATTATCCTGAACATAAAAGAGGTCCATGCTGTTTGGTTAATGGTATTACAAATAATGGTGAAAATATACATATAGTTTGTACAACGTCTTTGCCATTATTGGTAATAATTACAGTGTATAAACCAAAACATCCAAAATGGATAACACCAACCCAGAGGAGGTGATGATAATGAAATGTACAATTAAAGGTTGTCCTGGAGAATATGAAGAACGTAAAGTTGTTCATACTGTGCGCCATCAAGGTAAGATTGTTGTTATTGACAACGTTCCAGCAGAAGTATGCACAATTTGTAGTGATGTTCTTTTAGGCCCAAATACTGTTCGCCATATTGAAAGTATGCTAGAAAAATCCATAACCCCCAAAAGGACAGCTCCACTTTATGAATATGCATAATATGTATCACAGCTAACTATGGGATCAACCTGACGAAAAACAGCGCGTTTTTTATTGAACGTTAATTCTGCTGTCATTATTATTCTTTGTTCTTTGGTTATACTGCTTTTGTTTTCGGCAGCTTATGCCCAACGTTAGCAATGGCTATCGCCCTTGCCACCCAAAAAACGTGTGGAGGGGCAGGTCCCCAACAAATCGTCCGTTTGCTAGCAGGACTAACCTTAAGGTTAATACCCAAAAACGTAATATTCGACATTTTACCCAGTAATTATCCCACATTTTGAACTTGAAGTATATTTTCGACGGAT
>JACNLN010000069.1:0-8749 GCA_014381485.1 Fidelibacterota bacterium | reverse complement strand
GGTTTGGTATTTATAAAAAGTAAATCATCAATCGCCTGCCCTGTAGCGAAGCGTATCGGGGTCAATCTTCAATCGTCTGGCAAATTGTTTTGTCTTATGAAGGGTACGTTATAAATTTTAGCTTAAATATGAGGTTACAATTGTTGAACAGGATTGTTTTTAAGATATTCGTTGGAATAGGTCTATTTTCTGTTTTTATAACACAGTTGCATTCGAACCCATCTCAATATTTTATGGGGAAATCGTATGGAATTGTACTCAAAACAGCAGAACATGGAACAGGACTGGGTGGATTTTATGCCATGAACATTGAGGAAAAATTTCAGTTTCAAATTCTCGGACAATTTGTGGATATTCTGGGTGAAGCGGAAATGCCAGTGACTGATTGGTTTACAGGTCGTACATATAAGACAAACGTGAAAAACCTTTTACTGATACCCATTTATCTTGGGATAAAGTATTATCCCTTTGCAGGGCAAATTGCGAATAATTTTAATCCCTATGTCACATTCCATGCTGGTCCAGACTTTATTTTTGATACAGCAGAAACGGGATCTTTTACAGAACGTTGGAAAAATGTAAATACCCATATTTCTTATGGAGTCCTCATTGGGGGAGGTGTGGATTTTATGTTACAGGCAAGATCAGTGATTTCTATTTGTGTTGGTTATGAGTTTCTTCCTATGGGGAAAGTTGTTGATGAACGGGATAATTATAGTGGATATTCCCTTAAGATTATGCTGGGTAGATTCAATCGAAGATAATGACAGAAATCCACCACTTTTTTGTCAAACAGAAAAAGATTCAAAATGATCATTTCATTTTGGACAAAAATGAGAGCCATCATCTTAGTCGAGTGGCAAGGGTGAAACTGGGTGATGCAGTGATCCTGTTAAATGGTGAAGGGACAGCATATCGTGCTGTTGTCAGGGACATTGATGAAAATCATTTGGTATCTGGTACTATTCATGAAAGTATTAAAGCTTATCACGAACCCAGTGTGAAATATCATCTTGGTATTGGTATTCTCAAGGGAGCTAAAATTGATTTAGTGGTAGAGAAATGTACGGAACTTGGAGTTGCATCCATCACACCACTAATGATGAAACATAATATGAAACAACAGGTTAATTTGGAGAGACTTGATAAGATTGCAAGAAGCGCAGTGAAACAGTGTGGAAGAGGTAATTTACCAGAAATCCATCCGCTTATGGAGTTTGATACGTGGTTTAATTTGATGAGAAGGGGTAAGGGGATAGTAACACAAATCGGTCAGAACAATGTCTCAATCTGGCAATATCTGACCGATCTTCCAGAGAATGTAGATGATATCTGGATAACAATTGGTCCAGAAGGTGGATTTCACCAAACTGAAATTGATTTAATCAATAAACACAAAATTCCCTTTGTCTCTATGGGACAAAGAAGATTAAGGTCAGAAACGGCTGCAATCGCATCAATGTCTGTTCTTGATACATTTTTTAGCAGGAGAAGTGCTCATGACTGATTGTCTTTTTTGTAAGATTGTAAAAAAAGAGATTCCTTCAGATATTATCTTTGAAACGGACACCCTGATGGCATTCAAGGATATTAACCCTCAAGCACCTCATCACATATTAATTATCCCTAAAAATCATATAACAACTGTGAATGATTTGGATGAGAGGGATTCAGAATTGATTGGTGAATTGGTACTGGCAGCAAAGGATTTGGCAAAGGAACTGGAAATTGCAGAACCCGGGTATCGGTTGCTGTTTAACTGTAACGCTGATGGGGGGCAGGATGTTTTTCACATCCATCTTCACCTTTTGGGTGGGAGGAAGATGACCTGGCCACCTGGTTAGTTCATTAACTATCGATGTATATTTCTAATCTAAATCTGTTTGGATTTAAATCCTTCGCTAATAAGGAAAAATTGAAGTTTAGTGAGGGAATTACAGCTATAGTAGGTCCAAATGGCTGTGGAAAGACAAATATCGTGGATGCAGTAAGATGGGTACTTGGAGAACAGAAATACAGTTTACTGCGGGGATCCAAAATGGAAGATGTTATTTTTAACGGCTCTTCCGTAAAGAAACCTTTGAATGTCTGCGAAGTCAGTCTGACGGTTAATAACGACAAAGGGAAATTACCGATTGAATATACGGATGTGGAAATTACCAGGCGGATTTTCCGAAATGGTGAAAGCGATTATATGATAAACCGAAATTCGTGTCGGTTAAAAGATATCCATAATTTATTCATAGATACGGGTATGGGTGCTGATGCTTATTCCGTTATCGAGTTAAAGATGGTGGAACAAATACTGAGTGAAACCGCTGATGATCGGCGCAGGATGTTCGAAGAAGCGGCTGGGATTAATAAATATAAAAACCTGAGGAAAACTACATTTCGAAAATTCGAAGCTATCCGGTCTGATCTTGATCGGGTAGATGATATCATTGTTGAAGTTGAGAAGAAAGTCCACGCTCTCAGATTGCAACTGAAACGGTATAACAGACATGCTACTCTAATTAAAAATTTGAAGAATTACGAAGTAGAACTTGCTTATATCAAGGTATTGGAACATCAATCCAAACTAGAGCCAACACACGAAAAAATTACTTCGATGAATCTCCAGAGAAAAACTTACGAAGATGAAGAAAAAGGTCTTGAAAATGCGTTGACTGAACATCAAAAGATTTATCAAGAACAGCAGAAAGATCTTAGTGGACTTGAGGAGGAACTCAATGATCTTCTGTCGAAACGTCAGGAGGTGAATGATAGAATTCTTGTTCTCACTGAACAGAAAAGATCAGCCAAACAAACCGTATCTCGTCTAAAGTTTGAAAAAGAGGAAGATAGCAAGAGGATTGAGTCTAATAAATTCCAAATTGAGGAGTTAAAAACAAACCTGGAATCCCTTGAACCAAAAATTTCTGATAAATCAAAAGAATATCGTTTTAAAAAATCAAGTTTTAACGAAGTTGATAGTGCCTTTTCAAAGTCAGAAGATCATCTTGAACATCTCAATAATTTAAGGTTAGATCATCTACAAAAAATCAGTTCAACAAATTCACATCTGGATAGAACTGAGGAGTTGTTAAAAGAAAAATCTGATCGACTAAAAACGCTGGAAAAACGAATAGTAGAGTTGGAAAATAATCGTGGTGATACAGAAAAATCTCAGAATGAGTTAGAGGGTAGACGGAAACTCCTTCAAAAAGCGATATCAAGTGATCGTAAGGTCCTTAATGCAGTAGATGAAGATATTAGAGGTTTAAGGACTGAAAAACATAAACTTTCTCTTGATTTTCATCGAATTGCCAGTCAGGTAGAAGCACTGGAGTCTCAATTACAATTTTATAAGGAAATTATTGAAAATCGGGAAGGTTATCCTTCAGGCGTTCGATATGTATTGAAAAATTTGAAGAAATATCGGGATGTGATTGGTACAGTGGCTGATATCATACAAGTTGATGAGTCATTAAGACCAGCCATTGAGGTAGCAATAGGTGACATTTCCTGCTATCTTGTCTGCAAAACACGAAACTCTGCAGTCAAGATATTAAAGAAAGTTATGCACGAAAAAGTTGGAAAGGTCTCAATAATTCCACTGGATAGTGAAGTGTATAAAACGAAAAAGAAGTTATCATTACCGAAGGTAGATGGAGTGATCGGAGTGGCATCAGAGTTGGTCAGTTATAAGAAAAATGTGGAACACCTGGTTAATTATTTATTGAACGACGTACTTATTGTCAAAGATGAAAAAGTCGCTGAAGAAGTCTGGAACACGAAAGAATTCAGAGGACATATAGCTGACCTCAGTGGTCGATTTTATGATCAAAACGGATCGATAACCAGTATTAACGGGGAACAAGAAATTGGGGTACTGGGTCGGAAAGATAAAATTATTAGTCTTGACAAACAGATTGACTCACTCATCAAAGAAAGTGCAAAAAACCAGGATAAGGCAAAAAACATTGATTTGTTGCTCGAAGAAAAGGAGAACCAGCAAAAACAGTTATCTTTGGAAATGAAAAAACAGATTGATTCCCTGGCTGAAATAGAAAAAAATATTACTCGAAATGAATTTTCCATCTCACAGAATATTGAATCGCTTCAAACCATTACCCATGAAAATGTTACCATTCGGCAGGATATTTTAAACCTTGAAAGGAGCATTGACAAGCTTACCCCAGAGTTGAAAAATCTTCAAGAACAAGAAGAAATTTATAGAGAGAAAATAGATAGAGCAAAAAAGACTCTCGACGATACAAAAGAAAAGAGAGAACAAATAAACAACATTATTCAGGATTTGAGAGTTGATCTGATTGGTCATGAGAATGAGAGGGATAATCTTCAGTACAAGATTGAAGGTTTAAATGGAAATATAGAGGAATATGAGCAGAGAATTGTAGATCTTTCTGATGAGATAGATGATATACAAGCCCAAAGTGATCAAATGATTCAAGAAATTGTATTTTCTGAAAGGGAATTGAAAAAGTTGAATGCTGAGATTCGTCATAAATCATCTGTTAAAAAATTAAAGGAAGAAACCTTTTCGGATACGTATGAACAAATTGATGAATTGCAGAGTAAGATAAAATTAGTTCATCACGAAAGTGAACAATTGACAGATGATTTGAAAAAATTCGAACTTGATGCTGCGGATCGTAAACGACAGATTGATTTGATTAAACATCGTTTAGAAGAGAAATATGAGATGGAAATACCCCGTTCATTTAATGTAACTATGAGTGCGGATGAATTGACTCTTCAAATAGATCGTATAGAGCGAAGTATTGAGAGAATTGGTCCTATCAATATGGCTGTTAAAGACGAGTATGAGGAGGAAAGCAATCGTCTGGAGTTTTTAGAAAAACAGAGAAAAGATCTCATTAAATCTGAAGAGAGTTTGTTGCAGACTATTCGTAAAATTGATAGTGAAGCCAGACGGCGCTTTACCGACACGTATAATCAAATTCGGAAAAATTTTCAGAAGACATTTAAATTGTTTTTTGAAGGAGGAGAGGGAGATCTTCAACTCACCGGGGATGAAGACCCATTGGAGGCAGATATCTCCATCAGTGCAAGACCACCCGGTAAAAGGACTCAACACCTCAGGAGTCTTTCTGCCGGTGAAAAAGCACTTACATCCATTGCACTTCTTTTTTCTATTTATCAGGTAAAACCAAGTCCATTCTGTATCCTTGATGAGGTGGATGCTCCCCTTGATGATAATAATATTGCTAAGTTTACCAGGATCGTTGAAAAATTTTCAGAGGATACACAATTTATTATTGTCACTCATAATAAATTGACGATGGAATCAGCTAAATATCTTTATGGGGTAACAATGGAACAGACGGGGATTTCAAAAATAGTATCTGTTCAAATGAATTAATTGAAATCGTGAATGTAAAAAAATCGAATCTTTCCCTTTTTTTATTTATACAACATATTTTAAAATCTGTCTGTTCTTAATCTGAAATATTTCTTTTAAAAATGGATAAAAACACACTTTCAAATCGCTCGAAGTTACAAAGTTATCACGATTTAATGCTTCATCGTATCCACGAAATCTTGATCGTTTCCAGTCCCTATGATGCATTTATAATTGAACAGGATGGAAGGCTTACCGAACAGATTCTGAATGAATATCTTGGGTTGCATCTGGGATATGCTCCCAGAGCATGGCGTGCCTCAACAGCCACTGATGCTATGGAAATTCTTTCCAAGCGTAAATTTGACCTGGTGATCACTATGCTACGGATTTATGATATGGACCCAATCAGTTTTGGTTCTCAGGTTAAAAAAATGTACCCACACATTCCAGTTGTCCTCCTTGCTTATGATGTAGCCGAACTTAAATATTTACCTGAAATTATACCTGTAACATCAATTGATAAGGTATTTATTTGGAACGGAAACGCAAATGTTTTTCCGGCAATTATAAAGTATATTGAGGATACAAAAAATATTGATCGCGATATTCGAATAGGAGACGTAAGAGCTATCATCGTTGTTGAAAACAGTCCTCATTACTACTCAATTATTTTACCTCAAATATATTCTGAGATCATTTATCATACACGTCACCTGATGGATAAAAGTTTAAACGATGCACATCGGATGCTTCGTTTGCGGGCAAGGCCCAAAATAATACTGGTCGGCACTTATGAAGAGGCGGAGAAATATTTTAAACAATATCAGATGAACATTCTGGGTGTTATTTCAGATATTCGATTTATGAGAGGTGGGAAGGAGAATAAATCCGCTGGTTTTGAACTTGCAACATGGATTCGTAGTATTGATCCTGCCGTACCTATTTTACTTCAATCATCAGATGAAACTTCTACTGAAAAGGCTCAGGAGTTGAGAGTGGATTTCTTGAATAAGAAATCAGAAACACTTTTACAGGAACTTCGCCAGTTTATTGTCAATAACTTTGGATTTGGTGATTTTGTATTCCGATTTCCTGATGGAAAAGAGATTGCAAGAGCATCTAATTTAATCGAATTGAAGGATACATTGAGCCAGGTTCCTGATGAATCTTTACTTTATCATGCATCAAAAAATCATTTTTCAAATTGGATAGCAGCAAGGAGTGAATTCTGGTTAGCGTCCGAACTCCGCCCACAACAAATACAGGATTTTTCTTCAACTGACGATTTACGGGAATATTTGGCTGAAGCCATTGAGAGGGCAAAAACCATACAGCGGCGGGGGAGAATCATTGAATCCCATCGTGGAGACTTTGATCCAGAGGCCACTTTAATAAGAATTAGAGGAGGATCTTTCGGGGGGAAAGCACGAGGACTTGCTTATGTCAATTCTTTATTTTCCAAAACAAATATAGATGAAAAATTTCCCGATATTATTATCCGAATACCCAGAAGTGTTGTGATTGGTACAAATGAGTTTGATGATTTTATGGGTCAAAACGATTTCTGGGATTTTGCTCTTCGGACTGCTGATAATAACAAAATCAGAAAAAGATTTTTAGAAGGGAACTTATCAGAAAAATTGGTAGAATTTCTCAAACAATTTCTTCAAAAAGTAAATTATCCAATAGCCGTTCGATCCTCAAGCCTGTTTGAGGATTCCCAGTACCAATCTCTGGCAGGTATGTACTCTACGTATATGTTATCCAACTGTTCTGAAGATTTTGAAAAACGTTTAAAAAATCTGTGTGATGCTATCAAACTAGTTTATGCTTCTACTTTTTTTACGGAGGTAAAATCTGTGATGGAGTCCTCTATACGTCGTCAGGAGGATGAGAAGATGGGAATTGTTATTCAGGAGTTGGTTGGAGAATGTTATGATGGAAAATTCTATCCCACTTTCAGTGGGGTTACTAAGAGTATCAATTGTTACCCTGTGTCTTATATGAAACGAGATGAAGGAGTTACATACGTTTCTCTGGGGTTGGGAAAAATGGTGGTAGAAGGAGGTAAAGCATTGATATTTTCACCTAAATATCCTTCTATTTTACCACAATTTTATTCCCCAAAAGCTATACTGGAGAATTCTCAATTCCAGTTTTATGCTTTAACTATGGATTGTGATGAACATATTGATAGAATCATTGAGGATGAGAATCTTAGTCTCTATGATCTTGCAGATGCCGAGGAAGATGGCACCCTTCAACATGTGGGCAGTGTTCTTACGAAACAAGATAATATTGTACGTGATTCTTTAAATTATGAGGGAACTCGTGTTGTGACATTTTCTAATATTTTGAAATGGAAAATGTTTCCACTGGCGGATATTTTATCTGAATTACTTGATATTGGTGAACAGGCTATGGGATGTCCTGTTGATATAGAATTTTCTGTTAATATGTCGAGTAATCCCAGTATACCCCATGAATTTTGTTTTCTGCAGATTCGTCCAATGGCTTTTGATTACTATTCCAGAAATCTGCGCAGAGAACTCATCAGAGATGAGGACATATTTTGTAGGAGTGAATTATCACTGGGAGATGGTATCATAGAGGATATTCAGGATATCATTTATGTTAAGCCCGAAAGGTTTAATGTGTCAAAGACTCAGCAAATTGCAAGAGAAATTGCAAATTTTAACAAGAATATTGGAAAGAAGTCTCCTTATTTATTAATCGGACCGGGACGCTGGGGATCAGTGGATTCGTG
This sequence comes from Fidelibacterota bacterium, assembly GCA_014381485.1. Taxonomy (GTDB): domain Bacteria; phylum Fidelibacterota; class Marinisomatia; order Marinisomatales; family CAZVFT01; genus JACNLN01. Next base: position 614 of record JACNLN010000069.1, on the reverse strand, counting down.
GTTGGGAATTCCGGTCAGATGGAATCAGATATCAGGAGCGAAAGTCATTGTTGAAGTTGGGCTTGAAGATCTGAATATAGATTTATCTTTTGGCAGTCATTTTTTTCAGAATGTTACCAGTCTTCGAGTGGGGTATTTAACAATTAATCATAGGAGTAAAATGGATTTTATTAATTGGGATTGGTTGAGAGAACAGACTGTTTCTGAACAAACCTCTTTCGTGAGGTGGGTTCGACTGGATTCTCCTATTACTATTAATATTGATGGAAGAACGGGTTACGGGGTTGGAGTAAAGCCCTTATTACCTCAACCTGAAATAATGGATGAACAGGAGTCCCCTGGGATATAATTCAAAAGGTTTTTAACCCAATTTATTTTTTACTAACATTTCTCACTTCAAAACGTGATTTGAAGACCTCTTATATTTTGTAAATCCTTAGTCATTCCTGTGTTGTCGCTATGGTAAACAGGTAATCGTATCAAAACTTTGTATCCGGTATAAAGGTAAATCCTGAAAGGATGTAATGATTATAGATATTTATACAGTATAATCTCAAACCCTGAAAGGGTGAAATATAAATCACTAACATTTCATCAAAGTGAATTCTTTTATT
>JACNLN010000018.1 GCA_014381485.1 Fidelibacterota bacterium | reverse complement strand
TGTTATCAAAATTGGTATTATTCACAGGATATTGATGGAACCCCCTCCCTCCTACTCTTCAGACAAACCATCGCTTGAGTGGAGCCCTTAGTTCAATTTCTTTGAATCCGGTAAAAAATAACTTTGTACCTTCATAAAAGTGCCCCCATGTTAATAAAGGAATGATTATTATGTAAAAAAGGAATAGCCATGTAATCATAGTAGACTGATAATAGCTTATTAAAATACTTAACCCGTAACTCAAGCCAATAAATGTTACATAGAATGATCGAGATTTAATAACCAATGTTGATACAGAGAGAAAGATAAAATAAAAAAAGAAAACCGAAGGTGATATTATCCCGCTCAGAACAAAATAGATAATAATAGATAAACTCAAAAGGACATCAGCAATAAGGTCATTTTCTCCAATCCAAGTACGGGTACATTTAGGATCTCGACGAGCCAGTGGTCCATCGAAGGCATCTGTAAGCCACCCCAGAAGCAGTAGAACAAGGGCAACTGTGATTCCATTTCGACCAACTAGTAAACCAACAATCACAATTGCAAATGCAATAACAATGCGAAAAAAGGTTAATATATCTGCGAATAGTTTATATCGAGACATCATTCATTATTCCCACGTTCGTAAATAGCATGAGTAATTCATTACATTTACTTATTTTTATTATCAATTCTTCATTAGAGGGCTTTCCAATTTTTCTAGTCATTTCTCCTTTCTCCTTTCTGCACTTTCAGAATCTGAAAAAAATTTAATGGATTTTCATTTAATTAGGCACTTAATTTAATTTTTAGCTGCACATCAATCCAGTTGATTGTTTCCGTAAATTTAGATATTTCATTCCTGCTTTTATTTTTCTTCACTCTTTCATAATATCCTTTACAACATAACCTTCAAATATTTCTTTAAGGTATCAGTGAAGCTAAAAGAATATCAAGCAAAGAAACTATTTCGTCGATTTGGAATTCCCACACCCAATGGAAAACTGGTACGTTCACCTGAGGAAGCCGGAAGAGTAGCCCGGGAACTTCAGGGAGCAGTTGTTATTAAACCTCAGCTTAATGTAAAAGGAAGAGGTAAAGTGGGTGGAATTGGCTTCGCGGATAGTGTGGAAGGTACTGTCATAGAAGCCGAGAGATTGCTCAATACCACTATACTCAGTGAAAAGGTGGAACTTCTACTTGTCGAGAAAAAAATAGAGATTGCTCAGGAAATATATGTTGCAGTCACTGTAGATTATGACGTCCGCAGACCATTAATCATAGCCAGTGACCGTGGTGGAATTGACATTGAACAGATAGCGGTTGAAACACCAGAGCGATTGATTCGCATCCACATCTCCCTCCTCAAAGAACTAAGTGACAGCGACCTCAGTCCTGTTCAATCAATGCTTGGATATGATGTTTCAGACATCGTAAAGAAATTATATACCATTTTTATAGAAAACGATGCTGAGATGGTAGAAATAAACCCCATCGTCCGTAACACTGCCGGCAATCTTTGCGCCGTGGATGCGGTGCTCAATGTGAATGATGATGCTATATACAGACACGAACTTCTAAAGCCGATTCAGGAAGAAATTCTCAGAGAGGATCCCATCTCAGCTGAGGCACAGGAAAATAACTGGACTTATATTGACCTACCGGGTACAATTGGAATCCTCTCCTCTGGTGCCGGTCTTACAATGGCTATTCTTGATTTAATCCAAGCGGCTGGAGGACAGGCAGCAAACTTTCTGGATACTGCTCAATTTGACGATGAGGGGATCTATAAAGCTTTTGATCTTCTTTTACGCACCAAACCAGTGAAAGTACTCTTTGTAAATATTTTTGCAGGGTTAAACCGTTGTGATCTTCTTGCTCGTGGTATCTGTCGATACATTGAAGACCACAGGTCCGACGTTCCCCTCGTAGTGCGCATGGTTGGCAATGCTGAGAAAGAAGGTCACAGAATTCTGAAAGATATTGGAATTACTCCCTATTCCTCACTTGAAAAGGCGATTTCTTCAGCGGTGGATCTAGGAGGGAAACATTGACTGTTCTAGTCGATAAGGGAACACAAGTCCTCGTTCAGGGAATCACCGGTACGGCAGCACAGCACCACACCGAGTTGATGTTATCTTACGGAACCAACATCGTAGCGGGTACCCGTCCAGGCGCTGGTGGAAAAACAGTATGTGGGGTGCCAGTATATAACAGTGTAGAAGAAGCAAAGACTAAACACGAGATTAACACGGCAGTACTTTTCGTTCCTGCCCGAGCAATGCAGAATGCTGCATTTGAAGCCATGGATGCGGGAATAAAATTAGTAGTCTTGGTTAGTGAACATGTCCCTCTCCATGACACTATGAGAATCGTAGAAAGAGCTGAACAGCTTGAAGTGATTATTATCGGTCCAAATACCCCGGGAATCATTGCTCCCAGCGTTCCGTCCAACGTTGGATTTATGCCTTCGCAATACTACATCCCCGGTACGATTGGGGTAATGTCACGCAGCGGGACATTGACCTATGAAATCGTGTCACGCCTTACCTTAGCCGGGATTGGACAGACGACCTGTGTTGGAGTTGGTGGTGACGCAATTGTGGGGACAACATTTGCAACCATGCTGAAAAAGTTCGAAGACGACCGGAATACCAAATCCATTCTTCTCATTGGAGAGATTGGGGGAAGTATGGAAGAGGAAGCCGCAGAACTCAGAATCAAGGGCAAGATAACCAAACCCGTAGTAGCTTACCTGGCAGGCAGGACAGCTCCAAAGGATAAAAAGGTTGGACATGCAGGTGCCATTGTATCGGCTGGACGGGGAAGTATTAAAAGCAAGCTGGAAGCATTTGACCGAGCTGACATCCCGGTGGCTGCATATCCCGACGAAGTGGTGGATTTGATATCAAAAACTCTCGAAAAATAATTCACGTTAAAAATAAATCATGCAGGACAAAAAGTCCTACCGGAGTTTTTTACAACTAACCTATCAAGGGTTTATCAAAAACAGATAGTTA
>JACNLN010000110.1 GCA_014381485.1 Fidelibacterota bacterium | reverse complement strand
TTAGGTGGAGGTTGCTCTTTATTCAATGATTATGTTGGTTCATCACATATTATTGTCCGAATGATCCTGTGGATGGGTAATCTGGTTAGGCTCACAGCTGGCAGGGTGGCGGTGTTAATCTATTCCGTTTAGGGGTAGCAATAAGCACGCCTGCCCTGTGTAGTGAAAAGCTACTACATTATGGTGCTAATAGCTACCCGTTATAAGGAAATTATTTGACTGAGATGTTTATTGCCTATCAGGACTACGACTTATTGGTGAAAAACCGTTATGTTTTTCCAATATTGAACTATTCATACCAACTTCCTTAGATTAACTGGTGCATGATTAACCGAATTTTGGTCTTAACCATTGTTTCTTTGATGACTTCATTAAACTTATCTGGAAAAAATATCCTCCTGACCGGCGGATTTGTATATCATGAAGATGGCAAATTTCTGACGGATACAATCGTCTTATGTCAAGATGGAAAAATAACCTATGTCGGTCCGAGTGAAGATCTTCCTCCTGTAAATCACGTTCAAAAAATCAATCTCAACGGTGGTTATGTTCTTCCGGGGTTCATTGACAGTCATATCCATCTCCAGGGGTATGGGAGATCTCTCGACATCCTGAATTTAGTGGGAACTAAAAGTCTGAGCGAAATCGCAATATTGGTTTCGGATGCGATAAATCAAAAAGAGAAAGGTGAGTGGATCATTGGCCGGGGTTGGGATCAAAACGATTGGTCTGAAACTTCCTTCCCAACAAAGGATATTCTTGACAGAATTGCCCCTGATTATCCCATCTATCTCACCAGGATTGACGGGCATGCTATCTGGGTCAATTCAAGTGCGATGAATCTTACTAACATCACCCTGAAAACTCCTGATCCAGAAGGAGGTAAAATCATCCGGAATAAATATGGAGAACCTACTGGCGTTTTCGTTGACAACGCTATTGCCCTCATCAGTGATCACATTCCTTCTCCTTCGAAAAATCAAAAACGTAAGCAGATTCTGCATGCCGTGAAAAAATTAAACAAAATAGGAATTACATCCATCCACGATGCGGGTACCGATTCCGAAACTCTCGACCTACTCAAAACACTGGCAGATTCCGGAGATTTAACTCTCAGGGTCTACGCCATGCTCCAGGACGATCCAGACCAATATCTTCCCTATTTTGAAACCGGTCCTCTCATTGGTTATGGGAACAACCATCTCACTATCCGATCCATTAAGGCTTATATTGATGGAGCCCTTGGTTCAAGAGGGGCTGTCCTGAAAGAGCCGTATGCAGATGATCCCGAAAATCGAGGTCTCTTATTATCTCATCCTGAACATCTCGACTCTCTCGTCTCTGCTGCCTTTTCACACGGATTTCAGGTAAACATTCACGCCATTGGTGACCGGGGAAATCAGATCTGTCTTGATATTTTCGAGAAATATCTTGAAAAGTATCCCGGTGACCATCGTCCCCGCATCGAACACGCCCAGATTCTCGATCCATTAGACATTCCCAGATTTGCAAGTTTTGGAGTTATACCGTCTATGCAGCCCACTCATTGCACCAGCGATATGCCATGGCTGGAAAGCCGTCTTGGAAAAGATCGGCTGTCTGGAGCTTATGCATGGAAGTCCCTTATTGATTCCGGCTCCATCATCCCTGGCGGGTCAGATGCCCCTGTAGAAAATCCCAATCCTCTCTGGGGTATCTACGCTGCCATCACTCGTATGGATCACACTGGACATCCAGAAGGTGGTTGGTTTCCCAAAGAATGTGTTTCACGAATAGAAGCTATCAGGATGTTCACGGAGTGGGGTGCCTATGCCGCTTTTGAGGAGACCATAAAAGGAAAAATCAAAGAGGGATATCTGGCTGATCTGGTGGTTCTGGATAAAAACATTCTGGAAATTCCAACTGAAGAAATTCTCTCTACAAAGGTCCTCATTACAATTGTTAACGGAAGGGTTATTCACAAGAAATGATCTCAAAATCTGAGCTTAAATATCTTAGAAGTCTTCACCATAAGAAATTCAGACAGAAACATCAACAATTTCTCATAGAAGGCACTCGCATTATTGAAGAAGCCATTTCTGGGAATTGTCAAATTGTCAAGGTGTGGCATTTATCCAATTTAGATGAGCGCCAACAAGGACTTATCAAAGAATGTGAAAAGAAGAATATCCCAGCAGTTACAATTTCCGATCGTTATCTGTCGCAGATTTCAGACACCGTTCATCATCAGGGAATACTCGCCCTTGCGAGACTCCCTGAGGAAGAGGAAATCTCAAAAGGAAGTAAAAGTAACTGGCTCTACCTCGATAATATTCGAGATCCCGGCAATCTAGGAACGATTCTGAGAACAGCAGATTGGTTTGGTATCAACCGAGTGGCTCTTTCTCCAAAATGTGTGGATGTCTACAACTCAAAAGTGCTTCGATCAGGCATGGGTGCCCATTTCCACCTTGCTGCCCATACTGGTGTGAATCTAACCCAAATTAAAAATATGGGGCACACAATTATTGCTTCAGATCCCAAGGGAAAACTAATCTCAAAATATCAGGCGCAAACACATAAAAATTGGTGTCTTATCTTAGGGTGTGAAGCTCATGGTATTTCAGATGATATTAAGCCATTAGTTGATCACTATGTGGTAATTCCGGGCAAAGGAAAAGCAGAGTCTCTCAATGTGGCTGTGGCATCGGGAATTATGATGTATCTCCTCCATTGATTTTTTCACTATCTGGTTCTTAATAACTCAAGTTTCGCACATCATAAGCCTATGTTAATCATATACATAATCAATAGCCCAGTCCTTCAGGGCTGGGATAGAAATGTTGAAAGATGGTTAGGACGTTTACGTCCTTCCCCTTCAAGATGAAATTATTCACAATAGGTAACGTCGTGAACGACGTAACAATCTGTATTGGCTTCAATATCCCCGCCCTGAAGGACGAGGCTATTCACATGCGAAACTTGAGTTAATAATTTTAGTTTATCACACATTATTGTGAGTAATATTATTTTTGAACGACCCTCCTTTTTATACCCTTCTTACCTCTCCTTGCCCGTCCAACTCGTGCACTTACCTGAAATTAGATCTTCTTTGCATTACGATCTATAAATATGACTTCTTAGGGTGTCTATAAAAATGTAACAAGTACAGACAATTGGCTAAATCAGAAAAACTTTCCTCGTCTAAATGTCTATATTCACCCCCTCTTTTTTTCTCCCCTCCCGAAAGAATCGGGATTTTCAACTCTCAAGGGGGAGAAGGTCTGGCGTGTCCATTCTACCATAATTGGCTGCCTTAGAAAAACTCCTCTCCCTTGACGCCTGTCCGGCTCCTGACGGTGGAGAGGGTTTGGGTGAGGGTGATCTTTCACCGCTATTGCCTCTGCAGGCTTTTAACTGATCATTCAGGTACCCGACAGGTTTATCAGGCCCCCGACTGATTGGTGAAGAACTCAAAACTTTTAAAAATATTACCTCGAATTTTCAAAATTTTAAATGTATCCTCTTCTAAAGATTTGTAAATTTTATGTTTGATTAATTATAATTAATTAGGAACAAGACAATGAAAAGAAAAATGGTAATGATAGACGGCAATGAAGCTGCCGCCTATATTGCCCATAAAACCAACGAAGTGTGTGCGATTTATCCTATCACGCCATCCTCTCCAATGGGTGAACTCACAGATGCCTGGTCAGCTAAGGGTCAAACAAATATCTGGGGAACTGTCCCCGTCGTTGTGGAAATGCAGAGTGAAGCTGGAGCGGCTGGGGCTGTCCATGGGGCTCTGCAAACGGGCGCACTCACTACTACATTTACCGCTTCACAGGGATTATTACTTATGATCCCCAATATGTTCAAGATTGCAGGTGAGTTGACTGCCTCGGTATTTCACGTTTCCGCTCGAACGGTTGCTACACACGCCCTTTCAATATTTGGAGACCATTCAGATGTCATGGCAGTGAGGGGAACTGGATTTGCTCTTATGGCTGCGGGGAGCGTCCAAGAAGTGATGGATCTTGGGCTAATTTCCCAATCAGCCACATTAGAAGCTCGAGTCCCCTTTCTCAATTTCTTTGATGGATTTCGCACTTCCCATGAAGTGATGAAAATCGAACAACTTTCTGATGATGATATAAGAACCATGATTGATGATGAACTTGTGTTAGCACATCGTGAGAGAGCTCTTAATCCCAACAGACCAGTACTAAGGGGTACGGCACAAAATCCCGATGTCTTCTTTCAGTCAAGAGAGACCGTAAATCCTTTCTATGCTGCCACACCAGAAATCGTCCAAAAAACTATGGATAAATTTGCCGGGCTTGCGGGTCGTCATTACCATCTATTTGATTATGAAGGATCGCCAGAAGCTGAACATATCTTCGTTATCATGGGCTCTGGAGCAGAGACAGTTCACGAAACAGTTAACTTCTTAAATAAGTCCAGTGAAAAAGTAGGAGTTATCAAAGTACGTCTGTTTCGTCCCTTTTCCTCTAGAGCTTTTGTGAATACCTTACCGAAGACAACCAAAAAGATTGCCGTTCTTGATAGGACAAAAGAGCCAGGAAGCACGGGAGAACCGCTGTATCAGGATGTTGTAACAGCCTTGATGGAAGGGAAGAAAAATGGACTACCCTTTAGTTCTTTGCCGACAGTTATTGGGGGCAGATATGGGCTGTCTTCAAAGGAGTTCACTCCGGGAATGGTAAAAGGTATCTTTGATGAACTCAAGAAAGATGAACCAAAAAATCACTTTACCATCGGTATTCACGATGATGTTTCTTATACAAGTCTGAACTATGACCCAGATTTTTCAGTCAGAGGAGCAAAGGAATTCAATGGTATGTTCTACGGATTGGGGGCTGATGGTACTGTGGGAGCTAACAAAAACTCAATCAAAATAATCGGAGAAAACACGGACAAGTATGCCCAGGGATATTTCGTTTATGATTCAAAAAAAGCTGGTGCCATGACGGTTTCTCATTTGCGTTTCGGCGATGAAAAAATCTATTCTCCTTATCTCATCAATCATGCCGATTTCATTGCTTGTCACCATTTTAAATTTCTTGAAACCCTCGATCCTCTCAAAAATGCTGTGAATGGCGCAACATTCCTGCTCAATGCTCCTCATAGTCCTGATGAAGCGTGGAATGATCTCCCTGCAAGAGTTCAAAATCAGATTGTTGATAAACAGTTGAAATTTTACGTCATTGACGCACTGAAGGTGGCTAAAAAAACGGGGATGGGAGTGCGGATTAACACCATTATGCAGACTTGCTTCTTCGCCATATCAGGAATTCTTCCCCGGGATGAAGCAATTAATCAGATTAAAAACACTATTGAAAAAACGTACGGTCAGAAAGGTGCGGCTATTGTAAAAAAGAATTTTTACGCAGTAGATCAAACCATTGAGAACCTTCACAGGGTAAAGGTTCCATCAGAATCACAAAGGGAAGAGAGTACAAAATCCATCGTTCCAGAGGAATCCCCGGATTTTGTTAAAAACGTGACAGCAGAAATTATTGCTGACCGTGGTGATCAACTACCTGTGAGTGCCTTCCCCAATGATGGTACGTGGCCCACAGCCACCACCCAATGGGAAAAACGGAATATTGCCTCAGAGATACCAGTATGGAATACCGATATTTGTATTCAGTGCAATAAATGTGCCTTAGCATGTCCCCACGGTGTAATTCGGATTAAGGTTTACGATAAAACGCTTCTTGATAATGCCCCGGAAACATTCAGATTCTCAAAGGCTCGTGGAAAAGAGTGGAATGAGAATGAAGTTTATACACTTCAGATCGCTCCAGAAGATTGTACTGGTTGTGCCCTCTGTGTTGATTTTTGTCCCGTGAAGGATAAGGCTGATCCATCTCTCAAAGCAATTAATATGGATCCCCAACAACCCTTGATAGATTCTGAAAAAGAAAACTGGGATTTCTTCCTGAAGCTCCCTGAGGTGGACAGAGCCAGGATAAAACACAACACTTCAAAAGGGTCTCAGTTTCTGCAACCTCTGTTTGAGTTTTCCGGTGCTTGTGCTGGCTGTGGTGAGACTCCGTATGTAAAACTTGCCACCCAGCTATTTGGTGACAGGATGATTGTCGCCAATGCTACTGGTTGTTCCTCAATTTACGGGGGTAACCTTCCTACCACTCCTTGGGCAAAAAACCGTGATGGACGTGGACCTTCCTGGTCCAATTCCTTATTCGAAGATAACACCGAATTTGGGTTTGGATTTCGTCTGGCAATTGATAAACATATCGAGTATGGTATGGAACTGTTAAACAGTCTCCGGGATGAAATAGGAACTGATTTTGTGGGCGAGATCATACATGCTGACCAGAGCGATGAACCAGGAATATTCGAACAAAGAATGCGAATCGAAAAACTTAATAAAAAGTTAAAAAGGTTTTCTCATCCTGCGGCAAAACAACTACTTTCTATCTCAGATGACCTGGTGAAGAAAAGTGTCTGGATTATGGGGGGTGATGGCTGGGCTTACGATATTGGTTATGGCGGTCTGGATCACGTCATTGCCTCAGGTCGGGATGTGAACATTCTTGTGCTCGACACTGAAGTATATTCCAACACTGGAGGTCAAGCATCAAAAGCAACTCCAATAGGATCTGTAGCAAAATTCGCCGCTGCAGGAAAATCTTCCAATAAGAAGGATCTTGGTCTCATGGCAATGAACTATGGCAATGTCTATGTAGCACAGGTTGCAATGGGTGCTAACGACACACACACAGTGAAAGCATTTGTAGAAGCAGAATCATTCCAGGGACCATCCCTCATTATCGCTTACAGTCAATGCATTGCTCACGGTATTGATATGACTCGCGGCATGAATCAACAAAAACTAGCGGTAGATAGCGGACACTGGATATTGTATCGCTATGATCCCCGCTTAGAGGCGGAAGGGAAAAATCCTCTTCAACTTGATTCTAAAAAGCCAAAAATTCCAATGCAGGATTATTATTACAACGAGACCCGATTCAAAATGCTCACCAAAAGTATGCCAGAGCGAGCAGAGCGTCTTCTTCATGAAGCACAAAAGGCTGCCAGAAAACGATATGAATATTACCATCATTTAACAACTTTAAACCCATCATCCAAAGATTAAAGAGGAATGGTAATCTATCAATATCTCTTATAATCTGGAGAGAGCAGCCTGACTTTTAGAGAATTTATTAGATCGCAGTAAGTTGATAAACTAAAATATTCTTTAATGCACGAGATGTCAATAGCAATAAATGTGGTGGATATCATCACAAAACAGGCTCAAGCTGAAAACGCAAAGAAAATCAACGAAGTGGATCTTGAAATTGGAGTTCTTGCCGGAGTTATGGTAGAATCACTGCAGTTCTGCTTCGAGGCAGCATGTAAAGATACGATGGCTGAAGACGCCAAAATGACCATCATCGATGTCCCGGGTAAAGGCAAATGTCTGGATTGTAATAAGACCTTTTCCATTGATACCTATCTTGCCCCCTGTCCAAATTGTCAAAGTTTTAGCGTGGATATCATTCAGGGCAGGGAAATGAAGATTCGATCGATTAATATTGATTAGAGGAGTTTATTATGTGTGATACATGTGGATGTGGACAACCTGAAACATCTGTAACCATTCGGAAGCCTGGAGATACGGAAGAACATTCTCACAAACATGCTCATGCTGATCACCAGCATCATCATGACCAACAACACAGTCGAAAGATAGCCATCGAAGAAGATGTGCTTTCCAAAAACAATCTTCTAGCGGAACGAAACCGAGGTTACTTCGAAGGAAAAGGTATTTTTACACTTAACCTTGTAAGTTCCCCGGGTTCTGGGAAAACAACCCTATTGGAAAAAACCATAAACGATCTGCACGATGATTTCAATTTCTGTGTTATTGAAGGTGACCAACAAACCATGCGAGACGCAGAGAAAATACAATCCACAGGTGTACCAGTCGTTCAGATCAATACAGGAACCGGTTGCCATCTGGATGCCAATATGATTCATCGAGCAGTGAAGAAGTTATCACCACAAAATAATTCCATATTGTTGATCGAAAACGTTGGAAATCTGGTATGCCCAGCCATGTTTGACCTTGGTGAACATCATAAAATAGTTATCATCAGCATAACGGAGGGAGATGATAAACCACATAAATACCCAACGATGTTCAGCGTGGCGGATGTCTGCATTATCAACAAAACAGATTTACTTCCCTATGTCGATTTTGATATAAACAAATGTAAGGAATATGCTCTCCAGGTTAATCATCATCTGTCGTTTTTCGAACTGTCGGCGAAAACAGGATCTGGAATGGATCAATGGTACGACTGGTTAAAAGATAAAGTATCTCACCAAATGGCTTTATGACCAAAACCGTTAAAAGGGAAAAAATCTCTGTAAACGGAATTGTTCAGGGTGTTGGTTTTCGTCCGTTTATCCATAATCTGGCAAAAAAATATCATCTTGCAGGCTTCGTCGCCAACACATCTACCGGTGTTGAGATTGAAATCGAAGGTTCAAAGGGAAGCTTGAACCAGTTCATTAAAGAGGTAAAAATTAACGCTCCACCACTTTCTGTTATTACCGATATTCAGTCAGAATTCATCAAACCTCTGTTAGATGATGACTTCATTATCAAACCATCAGACGCACGGGTATCTGTTGCTACATTGATTTCCCCAGATGTAGCCATCTGTGAGGATTGTTATAGAGAACTTTTTGATCCCCAGGATCGCCGGTATCTCTACCCCTTCATAAACTGTACCAACTGCGGTCCTCGATATACCATCATTGAGAATATTCCCTATGACCGTCCATACACGTCTATGAAATCATTTGTGATGTGTCCGGACTGTCAGGCAGAATACGATGACCCTTCAAACCGGCGATTTCATGCTCAGCCCAACGCCTGTCCTGTATGTGGACCCCAGGTGTCACTTCACGATGCGACGGGACAGAAACTGGACAGTTCAGATCCAGTAAGCAAGACAGCGGATCTATTGAAATCAGGGAAGATCCTTGCCATAAAAGGACTGGGTGGATTTCATCTAGCTGTGGATACTGCAAATGAAGAAGCTGTAATGGAGCTGCGAAAAAGAAAAGGTCGTGAGGAAAAACCACTGGCTATTATGGTAAAGGATATGAAAATCGCCAAAACTATTTGCAATCTTATGAAAGATGAAGAACAGATTCTTGCCTCATTCCAACACCCAATTGTACTGGCTTATAAGAAGCGTGACCACGGAATTGCACACTCTGTTGCTCCAGGCAATGATCGATTTGGTATAATGCTCCCCTATACCCCTCTACACCACATACTGATGAGTTTTGACTTCCACGCACTTGTGATGACCAGCGCGAATTACTCTGAAGAACCCATCTGCATTGAAAACGAGGAAGTCTTTGAGCGTCTTGGAAACATTGCCGACTATTTTCTCACACACAATCGAGATATCTATCTCCGTTCTGACGACTCGGTAGTAATTCACCTGAACAGAGAAATGCGACAGATTCGACGGAGCCGGGGATATGTCCCAAAGCCAGTGTTTGTTTCATCGAAAGGAGCGCCTATCCTTGCTGTTGGCGGTGAGCTAAAAAATACCATTTGTCTTCTAAAGGACGATAAAGCTTTCCTGAGTCAGCACATTGGGGATCTTGAAAATCTGGAAGCTTACAATTTCTTCAAAATGACTGTTAATCATCTGGAACGGATTTTTGAGACTAAACCAGAACTCATTGTTTACGACCTCCATCCAAGCTATTTATCAACCCAGTGGGCAAAAGAACAAACCGACGTCCCCACCTTTGGCGTTCAACATCACCACGCTCACCTAACCGCTTGTATGGCAGAAAACAAATTGGAGAATCCAGTGATTGGGCTCATTATGGACGGTACGGGATACGGCACAGATGGAACTATCTGGGGTGGTGAAGTGTTGGTGGGAGATTTCAGTGAATTCACACGTTACGCATATTTTGAACCAATGCTTCTCCCCGGAGGAGATGCCGCCATTAAAGCTCCATGGCGAACAGCAGTCAGCTATCTGTTGAAATCCTTCGATGGGGAGCTTCCTGATCTACCCTTTCTTGAGCAGCATAATGTCGAACCTATAGTTGAAATGGTAACAAAACAGTTTAACTGCCAATCCACCACCAGCTGCGGAAGGCTATTCGATGCTGTGGCGGCTATGAGCGGGGGTAAACAGGAAATTCACTATGAAGCACAGGCTGCAATCGAATTTATGCAGGTTGCATCTCAACTGGATATTAATCCTTTTGATGTCGAAATTTCTACATCAAACGAGAATATAATTATGTGTGTTGTTCCCATCATTCGATCTGTGGTAAAATCTATTCTGGACGGAGAATCCATTTCCAAAATCGGCGGACGTTTTCATAAAACCCTGATTGATCTGTTCACGAAAATTGTAAAAGAAGCATACCAGACGACAGGAATTCGAGATGTGGTGTTAAGTGGAGGAGTTTTTCAAAATCACCTCCTTTTTGAAGGAATCATACCAGTATTGCTGTCAGAAGGGTTCAATGTTTATACTCACTCACAGGTACCCACGAATGATGGTGGACTTTCTTTAGGACAGGCAATGCTCGGCAGACATTATTTACAAAAATGATGAAAGGACGTTATTGATATGTGCTTAGGTATACCAGGAAAAGTGATTGAAATATTTGACGAAAACGGACTGAAAATGGGAAAAATTGATTATAGTGGAAGTATCAATAAAGCGTGTCTGGAGTATGTTCCAGAAATTGAGATTGGTCAATATACTGTCGTGCACGCGGGCTTTGGTATTTCTATCCTAGATGAAGAAGAAGCGAAAAAATCGTTAAAGATCTGGGAAGAGTTCGCTGATTCCGCCGCTCAAGAAGGAGTGGATATTTTGGGAAATCCATTAGATGAAGATCAATAACTATCTTGGAATTTAGGTTTTGACCTTTTAAAAGACTGAAGCATAAATTCCACAGATATTGAATGAAATATTTAGACGAATTTCGCGATCCTGTTTTGGCTAAAAAAATTGTAGCTGAAATAAATGCCACGGTTACCCGCCCATGGGTCATCATGGAAATTTGCGGGGGACAGACCCATTCCATTATCCGCAATGGGATCGATCAGGTTCTAGCAAAGGAGATCGAACTGGTGCATGGTCCAGGCTGCCCTGTCTGTGTCACTCCGCTTGAGATCATCGACAAAGCCATCGAAATTGCATCCAGACCGGATGTAATCTTCACCAGTTTTGGAGATATGCTTCGTGTGCCCGGTAGTAAAAAAGATCTCTTTATGGTCAAGTCCGAAGGCGGAGATGTACGCACGGTTTATTCCCCATTAGAAGCGGTTGAAATTGCCCGTAACAATCCTGACAAGGAAGTGGTGTTTTTTGCTGTTGGGTTTGAAACCACTGCTCCAGGAAATTCTATGGCAATTTACACTGCCGCTAAAGAAAGGTTGACCAATTTCAGTGAATTGGTCAGTCACGTTCTCGTTCCTCCGGCAATGGAAGCGTTGTTATCATCTCCGGATAACCGTGTTCAGGGCTATCTGGCAGCGGGTCATGTCTGTACCGTGATGGGATTAGAAGAATACATCCCCATCGCTCAAAAATACCATGTACCCATTGTTGCTACGGGATTTGAACCCATAGATATCCTGGAAGGGATTCTGCTTGTGGTGAAACAGCTTGAAGAAGGAAGATGCGACGTTGAAAATCAGTATCTCCGTTCGGTAAAGTTGAAGGGGAATATTCCAGCCCAAAATATTATTCAAAAGGTGTACAAAGTGACAAACCGAAAATGGCGGGGAATCGGAGAGATTCCTAGAAGTGGCTTATCAATTCGTGAGGAATACATCGACTTCGACGCCGAGAAAAAGTTCTCTGTTGGTGACATCAATACGATGGAATCTGACCTCTGTATCAGCGGAGAAATTCTTCAGGGTCTGAAAAAGCCGCATGAATGTCCCGCTTTTGGGAAAGAGTGCACCCCAACCCATCCCTTAGGGGCGACGATGGTATCCGCCGAAGGTGCCTGTGCAGCGTATTATAAATATCAAAGATTGAGATAATATGACAAATATCAACCCCGAAACCCTCTCCTGCCCCCTTCCTATTATGGATCATGATACGATCCAGCTTTCCCATGGCGCTGGTGGGAGGTTATCCGCAGACCTAATCGACAAAATATTTCTCCCGCGATTTGGTAACGAAACCCTGGATAAACTGGAAGATCAGGCAACTCTTGAATTACCCGGGAAAAAACTGGCATTTTCCACAGACAGTTTCGTCGTAGATCCAATCTTCTTCCCTGGTGGAAATATCGGAGAACTTGCCATTAACGGCACTGTGAATGATGTATGTATGTGTGGAGCAAATCCCCTTTACATCAGCGCTTCCTTCATCCTTGAAGAGGGACTTCCAATGGAAGACCTGCACCGCATCGTTCTGTCCATGGAAGAAGCTGCGAAAAATGCCGGTATTCGAATCGTGACCGGAGATACAAAAGTTGTGAACAAAGGAAACTGCGACAAGATTTTTATCAACACTACTGGATTGGGGATTGTTCCAGATGGTGTGAATATTTCCGCAAGCAACCTTCAAATAGGAGATAAAATCATTCTCTCAGGTACAATTGCTGATCATGGAATGGCGGTAATGACCAGCCGGGAAGGCTTATCTTTTCAAACACAGGTGAAAAGTGATACGGTGGCTTTGAATAGTCTCGTAGAGGAAATGTTGAATGTTACAAAAGGTATCCAAGCAATGCGTGACCCCACACGGGGCGGCGTTGCTGCAACACTGAATGAATTTGCCCGCTCCTCAAAAATCGGTATCCAAATTGATGGCGATCAAATCCCCGTCAAACCCGAGGTTCACGGAGCTTGTGAAGTATTGGGTATCGACCCGCTATACGTAGCTAACGAGGGAAAGCTGATCGCAGTTGTTCCAGATAACAGAGCAGAAGAGATCCTATCTGTTATGCATCAGCATCCTCACGGAAAAGATGCAGCAATTATTGGCGTGGTAGTGGAGGATCATCCGGAAATTGTGACTATCAAAACGGGGCTTGGTGTCAACCGGATTCTGGATATGCCTGTTGGGGAGCAACTCCCGAGAATCTGTTGAAACGTAAGTTGATGTGTTAAAGTGTTAATGTGTTGAAGTGTTCATGTGTTAATGTGGTAAGGAAATAGAGTTATGGGAAAGATCACACGATTTGAAGATCTAATTTGCTGGCAAAAGGCTCGTGAACTAGTGAACAAAATTTATTCGATCACCAAGACCGGATCATTATCACAAGATTATGGATTAAAAGACCAATTACGCCGGGCAGCCATATCTTCTATGACAAATATCGCCGAAGGGTTTGCACGCTACCATCAAAAAGAATTCATTCGATTTTTAGATATATCACAAAGTTCTGCGAGTGAAGTAAAAAGTTTACTTTATGTTGTGCTTGATCAAAATTACCTGGATAAAGACACCGTTTCATCTATTCAAAATAAGGCAGGAGAAGTTCAGGCATTAACTTTGGGGTTATTGAAATACGTGAACAATTCTATCTCAACGAACAAAGTAAGCGAACCCTTTGTAAAATATGATCATTCACAGCAATCAATAAAAATTCCGGATGAATTCATAAACCATGAGCACTTAAACACTTGAACACTTAGACACTTAATGGACCTGAATATTCTTCTTATTACTGCAATTTCGATTGGCTTTATTCACACAATTATTGGTCCTGATCACTATCTGCCGTTCATCATGATGAGTCGTGCTCGAAATTGGTCGCTGAAAAAAACATCCGTCGTCACTATCATCTGCGGAGTGGGACATGTCATCGGGTCGGTACTGCTCGGGATGGTTGGAGTTCTTCTGGGAACAGCCATCGGATTTCTTGAAGGCGTTGAGTCCGTCCGTGGGGATATCGCAAGCTGGCTTCTGATAGGTTTTGGTGTTGCCTACGCAACGTGGGGAGTCCGTCTGGGCTTGCGGGCCAGTGAACATAGCCACGATCACCCACACGATGGGGATTCGCATCGCCATGCACACCATCACCTTGGGAAACATATTCATCTTCATGGAGACTCAGCATCTCTAACTCCGTGGCTTCTGTTTATCATTTTTGTGTTAGGTCCCTGTGAGCCGCTCATTCCCATTCTAATGTATCCCGCCGCCCAGGGAAGTTGGATGAACCTCTTGTGGGTAACTCTTGCTTTCGGGATAACAACCATTGTCACCATGACTGTCGTTGTTATTCTTACTTCTACCGGACTCGCAAAAATAAACCTGGGTCCTGTTGAACGTTATGTTCACGCCATTGCTGGGTTAATTATTGCTATATCTGGGCTGGCAATAAAAATTTTTGGATTATAGCCAACCTACATTTTTTTAATTATCAAGCGGGACGTTTTGTCTCACTGGAGAACAATCATTGAGAAACAGATGTTAATTCAGCGGTTGGATACAGAGCGGGGAATTGTTTTGAGGAGAATTCACGAATTTTGATACGGGATAGAACTCCAATTCTCTACGGTACGGTTTCAGTAAGTTAATTGCTTCAAAAGTTGTGGTATCTCTTGTCTTGATCCACTGATCCAGCTTCTCTTTTTCCAGAATGACGGGCATACGGGGATGAATGTAAGAAATGGACTCTGCTGAATCGGTGGTCATAATGGTGTAGGAATGAACTGGTATACCCTCCGGATTGATCCAGATGTCCCACAAGCCAGCCATAGGCAGGATAGATTCGTCGGGATAGCGAATGTAGTACGGCTGTTTTCCACCGTCTTTCTTTTTCCATTCGTAATATCCATCGCTAATGACCACGCAACGATTTCTTGAAATGAGATTTCGATACGCTGGTTTTTCTTCTACTGTTTCACTGCGAGCATTGATCATACTGAAACGGCTGTCAGGACCCCTTGACCAGGAAGGGATAAGTCCCCACCGCATGAGCTTCACCGTTCTGTGAACGGTATAAAGCATCACCGGGGAATTCTGGGCAGGGGCAATGTTATAACTCGGCTGGTAATCCCCTTCTCCTTCCCATTCATTCACCGAGAGTTCCTCAATAATCTCGAGTTCACCTTTGGTTAATGTTTTTCTGCCACACATTGCTAAATTTAACCTTTCAAAGGTTTCAAACCTTTGAAAGGTTATGACAATCATTCCAGAAAATACTTTTTCAACTTCTTGTTTTCTCTAACAGTAGGTTCATATTCTTCAACAAATTTCCGGTAATTACTTT
>JACNLN010000031.1 GCA_014381485.1 Fidelibacterota bacterium | reverse complement strand
AATTACCTAAGTTACAAGAATACAATAGCTATTTTTATGGGAACTCTCGCAAACATATGAAACTCAGTCACCAAATAACTTACATTGTACTGTCTATTCTTTCGAAATGGTTAAGTTTGATGTCACGAGAGGGGCGAGACAAATTAGCCATACGAATTGCAAGGTTGGCGTATTATCATTATCCAGTGAGAAAGGATCAAGCCCAGGGCAACCTCCAATTAGCCCTTCCAAAGAAATCACAGGCATATCGGGACGAGATATTGAAAAAATGCACCCTTTTCTTTGCCCGTAATTTTATCCAGTTTATGTCACTTCCAAACAGTTACCACACCGCACATATTATCGTTCACGGTAAAAACATTTTGGATGACGCTCTACATCAGGGAAAAGGAGTTGTCCTCGTTACAGGTCACTTCGGTTCGTGGGAAATGCTGGCATCCTGGCTTGGTTACAATAGGTATGCCTTCAAAGGAGTCGCCTTTCGACAAAAGAACCTTGGTGCAAATAAATTCTTCCTGAAACAGAGGGAACTGAGCGGAATTCAACACATTGACCGAAGATCCTCCCTTGAAAAGATGTATGACGTATTAAATCAAGGAAAAATCCTCGGACTTGTGAGCGATCAAGATCAGAAATATCGTGGTGTATTTGTTGATTTTTTTGGGCAGCCAGCATCCACAGCCAAAGGAGCAGCCAGATTTCATCTTGCAACTGGAGCTCCCATTGTTTTTATCACCTGTCACTATGAGAATAAGCATACATACGTCATCGATATTGAACCAATCTCCGTCGAGGGAGAAAATGACATTTTCAATATTACACAGAGTTTTACTTCACATCTTGAAGATAAAATCCGGTTGTTCCCCGAACAATATTTCTGGTTCCACCGTCGATGGAAAACCAAAAAACCGTCATGCCACCGGGTTAATGTCAATCAACCAGATGCCATACAAAAAGCTGCGGATACAATTCGGAAAGGGGGAATCATCGCATATCCCACCGATACCCTGTACGGATTTGGTGTTGACGTCAGAAATAGTAAAGCTGTGCAACGTTTATGCCGAATAAAAGGTCGAGGTGGACCCTGGAGCATCGTTGTGTCCGACCTGACAATGCTTCAGCAGTACGCCAAAATCCCGAATGGAAAAAAAACATACTTAGATACCCAGCTCCCGGGGAAAGTGACTTTCATTCTTCCTGCAGTCAAGTCAGATATCTCACCTCTTCTTCTTGGTAATAATGAAACAGTGGGTATCCGATTGCCTGCGTACTCTTTTCCCACAGAATTGGTGAGGAATTTGGGATATCCCATTACGAGTACCAGTGTCAATAGAACGGGAGAAAAAGCTATCAATAATCCTTACAAAATTATTAAGGAATTTGGATTCGAAATAGACCTGATAATCAATGCCGGCACACTTCCACCATCAGAAGGATCACAAATCATTGACATTTCAACCACAGAAGAACAAATTCTTAGAAATGGTGATACGGGTTAAGCAACAACTGATTATTCTCTTTTTTATCTATCTTCCCACGCTCGTGAGCGGGCAAAATGATCTCCCCTTCCGTGTTGGTGAAAAACTCACCTATGATGCCAGTTTCAACTTCATCACTGCCGGACAAGCAGAACTGTTTGTCTCCTCTCTTGATACCATCAACACTGCGGATGTTTATCACATAATTTTTAGCGTTAAAACCAATCGTATAGCAGACCGGATTTATAAAATTCGAGACCGGGTAGAGACCTGGGTTGACGTTAAAGGTTTGTTTACTCGAAAACTCAAGAAAAAAATACGAGAAGGAAGATATCGTAAAAAGTTTCAAGCTATGATAAACTATCAGGATTCAGTCATCGTTTCAAATGGCGATACAATAAAAGTCGAAAAAGAGCTGAGGGACCCTTATTCTCTCCTGATGTATATTCGAGCAACCCCTTTCAAGGTGGATGATCTTTTCTCATTTACAACATTTGATGAAAACGAATTCACCGATTTTCAGGTCATTGTTCACCAGAAACAAAAGGTAAAAGTTCCGGCTGGTAAGTTTGATTGTTTTGTTATAGAACCATTTCATCCTGATCGACCACTCTTCAAGAGCAAAGGTGATATGACGATATGGCTATCAGATGATGATAGACGTCTCCCCGTCAAAATACGATCCAGAGCAAAATTTGGATCAATGGTATTAAAGCTTCGCGAAGTGTCCCCGTAGAAATCCCTGATACGCTCCGCTACAGGACCACCGCCTACGACGGGACAGGTAGTCGGGACGTTCCACAACTAATCAATAAATAGTCGACTGATATCGTTATAAATCACAAACAAAATCAATAACATCAAAAAAGCCATCCCCACCTGCTGAATTGCTATCCGTACTTTTACCGACAGCTTCCGCCGGATGATTGATTCAATGGTAATAATGAGGATATGCCCCCCATCCAATCCCGGGATAGGAATGATATTAATAAAAGCCAGATTAACACTGATAATTGCCAAAAACGAGAGAAGTGCTGCAAATCCCAATCGGGCAGACTGACCCGCCATCTGAGCAATAAGAATTGGTCCGCCAATATCTTTGGCTGACGCCTCTCCTGTAAGCAACATTCCTAATGTATTGACAATTACCTTGAGCCAGAAACCCGTCTGAACCAATCCTACCTTGAGAGATTCCAGAATTCCTGCATCTCTTATGGTGTATTCTCTGGTTATACCCATAGCTCCTACAACTTTAGGTTTTCCGTTGTACAGAGTTTGAGTTTCCCTTGTGGTCAACTGTGATGAAAATTCCTCTTCTCCCCTGACCCAACGAATTTCAATTGTCTCATTCGGCTTTGAAGAAATAATGACATTCATTTCTTCCCACGTTGAAACTGGAGTTCCATTCACACTCACAATTCTATCACCCCCCTGAATTCCCACCTTTTCGGCAGGAAAACCGGGCACCAGCTCATCCACAACAGGTTCATTCGAAAATTCGGAGATTCCACTCATTATCGTTAGACCAGCAAAAACAAGAACAGCAAGCAGTAAATTCATCATAACACCCGCTGACATAACCCAGATCTGCTGTAATCGATTCTTTGAATTAAGTTCGTAAGGAGCGCCGGTAATCGAATTATCCAGACTTTCATCAATGGTACCAGCCATTTTCACATATCCACCTAGAGGAATGAGTGCGATACTATATTCTGTCTCTGTTGATTTCCTCAAAGGCTTAGAGATTACCCTTTCAAATATGGGTGACCAATCAAACTTGCCTTTTTCATTCCGGCGGAAAAAAAACAATTTGAATAACCAACCATCCTTGAGAGGGGTAAAGGAGAGTAATCGTGGTGGAAAACCAAGAGAAAACCGCTCCACTTTCACTCCCACTGACCTGGCAGCTAAAAAGTGTCCTAATTCATGTACAAAAATCAGCACAGCCAGAACAAATATCATTGCAAGAATCGTTATCATATTTCTTTACCCTGTTAAATAAAATCGAAGATTTTAATGCAAAGCATTATTAAATAGGCTGAACCTTTAATGACTGTTCATTTAAAAATAGAGGCGAAGGCAACAGTAATATTGCTTTTCTGATATTCAATTCAATTATTGCCACCACTCACCAGCTACCAATCACCACTCACCAAACGCTTCCCCCACTCCTCAAGTTCCAACAAGTAGTCCAGATCGGGATGTTTTACAAAATCGTGTTTCTGGACTGCCATTTCATTTATGGTTGATATCTGACTAAAAGGAATTTTTCCTTCAAGAAAAAATTTGACAGCATTGTCATTTGCTACATTAAGAGCAGCAGGTGCAGATCCCCCCTGCTCGAGGACATCATACGCCAGCTGAACACACCGAAACTTGTCAAGATCGGGTTTTTCAAATGTAAGCATTTCAAGAGATGAAAAATCAATTTCCTCCCAACTGGAAGGCTGACGATGGGGATAGGTTAGAGCGTATTGAATTGGAATTTTCATATCCGGTAAACCGAGTTGAGCTTTTACTGATCCATCTACAAACTCCACCATGCTATGAATAATGGATTGGGGATGTATAACAACCTCAATTTGGTTTGTTCTCACACCGAATAACCAGTATGCTTCAATTACCTCCAGTCCTTTGTTCATCATAGTGGCAGAGTCGATGGTAATTTTTTTGCCCATTTCCCAGGTGGGATGTTTTAAAGCATCTGACACAGTGATCTTCGAAAATTCGTCTATTGATTTAGTTCGAAATGGACCTCCGGAACCGGTTAAAATAATTCGAGAAATTCCATCAGGCACTTCACCCGACAAACATTGCCAGATGGCACTGTGTTCGCTATCCACGGGATAAATTTCCGCACCGGTTTTTTCCTTCAATCCGTTGATAATCTCACCAGCCATCACCAAACTCTCTTTGTTGCTCAGCGCAACGTTTACCCCTGCTTCAATAGCCCTGATGGTGGGTTCCATACCCGCACTGCCCACCAGAGCATTCAACATCACATCCACATCATCCCGGGTAGCAATTTCGACAACCCCTTCTCGACCACCCAACACCTGAATTTTACTTCCCGATAGAGCATCCCTCACTTCATTATAAGCTTGATCATCGACAATTGCTACCGCTTCCGGTTGAAACTTATTTGCCTGCTCAACCAATCGACTGGAACTGCGGGCTGCTGTTAGGTACTTCACCTCGAGAAAGCCCTTGAGATTTTCCACGACCTTAAGGGTGTTTTGCCCGATAGATCCAGTAGAACCCAGTATGGATATTGTTTTTTTCATTATCCTACCTGTCCGACTCCTATCGGATAATTTTATGAATGCCCAACATCACAGAGATAAATTTAAAATGAATTCCAATTTCACCATCGATACTCAAGCCAGACCCAATGTTTCTGCTAACCCCCCATTTGAGAGAACTGACATCTCCTTTTAATCTTTTACGGTAGACTTCGTTATCTTCATAATGAACGTGTACACCAGCACTGTAGCTATTTGACTGTAAACCGAGCCACCATCCCGAACCATTGGGATAATTTACTCCTCGAAAAAGTCCCACACCAATCGTTTTAAGAAAGAAATCATCCATACCTTCCAAACATCCTCGCTGAATATTCACTAACCAATATTGATTTTCAAGTTTACCCCCATTTAAAAAGATGTCCAATCCAAACCCAGTAAATATCACAACATCTGAACCAGCAGGAATTCCCGCATAACTTCCTTTGATCCGAAGATTTGGTGAAATCCAGACACTTCCATCAAACACAGGAAAAATTCCCTGCTTCCCAGACAAGAAAAACAATTCGTTATTTTCAATCCCGTGCCCTGTCCTCGTTGAGAAGCCAATTCCTACTCTGTGATCTGATGGAGAATATGCGATTTGTGAATGATTGAGCTGGAGAGTTAATAACTTAAAAAATTGAGTGGACTTCTGGTCAAATTCCGATTCCATCCAATGATCAAGAGAATAATCAGGTACCTGAGCATAAATTGATGAGAACCGGGAACTACAAAACAAAATCAGCAGACACGCGGTAACGTTAAATAATACCTCTTTCGCTCGCTTCCACAAATGAAATAATTTCTTCCACTTCGTTACTTCTGGGTAATTTATTTTTAATTTCTTCAATAGCCTGTGTAGTATTTAGTGGAGATTGGTAAATCAGTCTATAGACATTCTTGATCATTTTTCGCATCGCAGGAGAGAATCCGCTTCTTCTCAATCCCACCATATTGATTCCTGAAAACTTCAGAGGTTCTCCTGCTGCCAGAATATACGGAGGAACATCCTTAACCACACGGAATCCACCCCCAATAAAAGCGTGTTTACCAATTCGACAAAATTGATGAACCGGTGTCATTCCTCCTATGTTGACCCAATCATCAATGATTACATGACCACTTATTTGAACACAATTAGTCAGGATGACATGTTCCCCCAGCGTACAATCATGACCTACATGGACATAAGTCATCAGGTAACTGTGATTCCCAATTACCGTTTTCCCCCGGGATTCTGTCCCACGACTAATCGTGACAAATTCACCAATGGTTACCGATTCACCTAACTCAACATGTGTATCTCCTCCTTTAAACGTAATATCCTGAGGATTCTGACCTATTACCGCTCCGTGATAGACACAACAATTTGCTCCAATCCTGGTTCCTTTGCGAATATTAACATGATTCCCAAACCAACATCCATCACCAATTTCAACTCCCTCTTCAATAACAGAATACGGACCAATCTCAACGTTATCCCCCAAGATAACATTATTGCCAATAATGGCGGTTTTGTGGATTTTCGTCAAAATAATTAACCCCTCACCAGTTTACCCCCAGTGAAATATTCTCCTTCCCTATAGAAATATTCTCCTTCGTCGAATTTCACAGGGTAAACTTCGAATTTCACGGGGCAGGCACTTACCACTCTACCACTAACCATAATTAACCAATTTCCCTATCAACGATATGGCCTAAAAATATAGCCTCTGCTACAATTTTATCACCAACATAAGCTTTCCCTCGAAACTTACAAGCTCCAAGTCTCATCTTCACGAGTTCAATTTCAAATCGTAATTGATCCCCAGGAACAACGGGGTGTCTGAACCTTGCATTCTCAATCCCGGAAAAGAACACATTTGTTTTATGTACATCTTCAACAGTATTCATTAGAAGAAAACCTCCCGCTTGAGCCATTGCTTCCAGGATCAAAACTCCTGGCATTATTGGGTCCCCGGGAAAGTGTCCCTGGAAAAACGGTTCGTTGATGGTCACATTCTTTATAGCTACAAGGCGTTCACCCGGTGTCATATCCTGAATTCGATCCACAAGAATGAAGGGATACCGATGTGGCATTATCGACATAATATCTTTTATATCTAAAAAATAATCATTGGTTTTTTGATGTTTATTCTGTTTCTGTGACATTTTTTTATTATACTCTTTTTTGATCTTTTTAATAAACTCAACATTTGCTTTATGACCAGTTCGAGCTGCAATGACATGTCCATTGATGGGTACACCAAGAAGAGCCAGATCACCTATCAAATCCAGTGCTTTGTGCCGAACGGGTTCATTTTCGTACCGAAGCTCGGTTCCATCCAGAATGCCATTGGAACCGATTACTAATTCTCTATTGATATTAAATAAAGACTTTAATCGATTTATCTCCTTATCGTCGATCTCCTTATCGATAAAAACAATGGAATTTTCAAGACCACCTCCTTTAATCAGACCACTTTTCATTAAACCTTCCACTTCACTTAAGAAACAGAATGTTCTTGCTGGGGCAATTTTCTCCACAAAATCTTTTATGGAATGAATCGTTAAATATTGAGTTCCCAGCCAAGTGGATTTGTAATCGATGATGCACGTTATTCTGAATTGATCCGAGGGTAGAACGCTCAGATCTGCATTATTTTTCGAATCGGAATAGGTGATAGTTCTGTCGATCACCAGATATTCCCGAGGTTGTTTCTGCTCGACAATTCCCACCTTCTGCAGAATCTTTACAAACTCCAGGGAACTCCCATCCAAAACAGGGGGTTCTTTTGTGGTCAGTTCAATATTAACGTTATCAATTTCCAATCCCGATACAGCAGCAAGCACATGTTCCACTGTGTTAACCTTTACTCCATTTTGCGATATACTGGTTCCCCTGGAAATATCAACAACGTTAGAAATATCAGCAGCGACTTCGGGATGTCCATCTATATCGGTGCGGATAAACTTGATTCCACTATTTTCCGGGGCAGGCTTAAACGTGATAGTGCTCTCTTCCCCCGTATGAAGTCCAACACCTGAACAAGAAACAGCATTACCAATTGTGTGCTGATATGAGCTCAATTCAGAGATCCCCTTTTAATTTTTTAATCTCCTCTTCAAGTGTTTTAATTTTTTTAACCAATTCAGGCAGGCGATAGGTCAAAGCATCTGCTCTGTTTTTTTTCTGAATTTCACGAGCTGGCATACCAGCATAGGTTTTTCCTCCGGGCAGTGATTTTGTAACTCCAGTCTTAGCAGCCAGTCGAGTATGATCCCCTATTTCCACGTGATCACTCACACCAACCTGTCCCCCGAATGCCACATAATCACCGATTTTTGAACTGCCGGCAACACCAACCTGACCAGTCATAAAACACCCTTTACCCAGTTCCACATTATGGGCAATATGTACCAAATTATCTATCTTTGATCCTTCACCAATAACGGTATCACCAATGGTTCCGCGGTCAATGGAACAGTTACTGCCGATTTCTACGTTATCTTCAACAACCACTCGCCCAATTTGGGGAACCTTATGGTGAATTCCCTTATCAGTAACATATCCAAATCCGTCTGACCCAACTACCGTTCCACTGTGAATCAACACATTTTGACCTACCACACAATCGTGATAAATAGCCACATGCGCCTTTAATACTGAATGATTACCAATAATCGAATTCTGACCCACATACGACAGAGCTTCAATTGATACTTCATCCCCGATTTTCGCTTCCTTTTCTATTACCACATTTGGACCAATTGAAACATTTTCTCCCAGTTTTACATCAGACTCAACGACCGCTGTAGGATGAATGCCAGATATTCTCGAGGGGGGTTGTGAGAATTGTTTCATAATCCTGGAAAACGCCAGTGCTGGATTTTCAACTCGGATTACACTAAGGACCCCTATCTCTATATCATCGGATAACACGATGGCAGAAGCTTTAGTAGAAAGCAAATATTTACGATACTTCGGGTCGCTTAAAAATGTGATTGTACCGGGCTTGCCAGGTTGAATTTCAGAGACACCTTGAATGATAAGGTCAGGATCCCCTATTACCTCCCCCTGGACAAGATCAGCTAATTCCTGGAGTGTTGCCAATGATGTGTTTCCTTATTCTTCCACTTTTTTCCTTAGCTCATACAACACATCATCCGTCAGGTTATAGGTTGGTTTGGCATATAAAAGAGCTATGGAATCAAAAACAAAATCAAATCCTTTATCAATAGCAACTTTATTCACCGCGTCTTGAACTTTCTTTATGATAGCTGCCTCTAATTGCATTTGATGTTTTGTTAGTTCACCATCAGGTCCCACTTTCCTCAACTGAAATTCCTGCACCTGCTGCTCGAGTACTGATATCTCCTGCTCCTTTTCTCGCAACCATTCCGGCGAACTCATATATTGCTTTATATCATAGTCCTTTTTCAAACTATCTAATCGGGTCATCATGGATTCAAACTCAGCTTGAACCTTTCTATATTCAATCTGAAGTTGATCCTGGGCTTCCCTAAACTCAGGAAATTCAGCCTGAATTCGATCAGATTGAATATATCCAACCTTTAACTGTTGTGAGAATCCTATAGCAGGCAATGCTATGAATACCGCAACTATCCACCATTTTGTTGATTTTTCCACTCTCGCCTCCTTATTTGCATTTTGATAGATGATATTTTAAATATTCTTTTAATGTAACTATTAAGCCTATTTGGTCAAACAAGGCTAAGGCATAGGCTAAGGCTAAGACTCCAATGAATGAATAAGAGCGTTTAGTTCCTCTATGATATTTCTTGCAGATTCAACCAAAATACTCTTTGTTTTTTCGTTAATGTATAATTTATGCTCAAAACGGCCAAATCCCTCCGTCCCGCCCCGGCGGGATGAGTTATAGAATTTGCTCAACAGGAGTTCCTTCGGAGCAGACCTACCTGCCCGACAAATCAGTTCAGGCGGGTGCATATCTGAAACTAAACCGAACCTTTCATCAGAAGGATAATTCTTTGTGGTCTTATCCCGAAACTTCGGGACCAATAGTTCGAATGATTGTTGCCATATAGGCATTTCCGTAAAATCTTTATAGCCCATCTCTCTTTTCCTTAGCCTTCGCCTTAGCCTAAGCCTGAATAGTTACCTTTTAATTTACTTTACTAATGAGTAAAACTGCATGAAATTTCCTTCGTATCTCTTAAACTTCCTAATTAAAAAGGCATACCAAACAGGATATGAAAATTCCATCCTTCTGGAGATTCCTCTGTTGCCGGGATATCGTCAAATCCATAACCATAGTCAAAGCCTAACATTCCTAACATCGGCATAAACATTCGAATACCTATCCCTGCTGATCGCTTAAGATCAAAAGGATCAACTACATCAAACCCATACCAGACATTTCCCATTTCAGCAAATGCCAGACCATACACAGTTGGGTTTTCTGAGAACGGAAAACGAAACTCAACAGAATATTTCAATAATACCTTTCCACCAAGAGGACCACCGTCGTACGGACCCACGGTATTATCCACGTATCCACGAAGCATATTCCCGTAAGGAATGCCGCTACCCCCCATAAAGAATTTTTCATCAACCGGTATGATCGATACCTCCTCTCTGCCGGTCTTAATCTCTTTGATCGCTCCTATCTGGAGAGAACTGTACAATACAAACTTCCAGAATGTTGGAGAGTACCAGTCGTACTTTAAGACGTGTTTATGAAAATTTTCATTACCACCTAATATACCCCCTGACAGACTAGAGGTCCAGTTCATCACAGATCCTTTGCTGGGAAATTCCGGGTGGTTACGGCTATCACGTTTAATAAACTGGGTAACACTGATACCAAGGGTTTTTTCATAACCGCCCACATATTGTTCTAAATCCTCTTCGGTTCCCGTATATAATTTTTTTGTCCCCTGAATCATCCATGTCCCCCGGAAGAAATTATCAGGCCATTTAAATCTGCGACCAAACCGAATAGCTCCTCCATAGACTTCTCGATCTAATGGTATGCTATAGTAATAAGGACTTTTTCCCCTGAGATAATAAAACATTGAGAAACCAATAAGGTTAGGAGTATCATTTATCATTGGATCGGTAAAGCTGATGGAAATCCTTCGATGTTTTGCCGCTTCTTGACCAGTATAACTGTATTGCGTCCCTTCCTCAAAGCTGAAGACGAGTTGCTGTCCCCGACCTAAAAAATTATTAAACTCCAATGACGCTCCCCCCGTGATTCCATATTCTCCCGTAAACCCAATGGAAGCATTGGCTCTGTCGGATGACTTTTCCTCCACTTCGATTAAAAGATCCACTTTATCCTTTTCCACTGGCAGCACATCAGGCACAACATTTGAAAAATAGTTCAATATCATAACCTCTCTGACGCTCCGCATTAACAATTCCCTGTTAAAGATATCCCCCGGAAGAATTTTAAATTCTCGCCTTATTACATTTTCAC
Organism: Fidelibacterota bacterium; assembly: GCA_014381485.1. Classification (GTDB taxonomy): domain Bacteria; phylum Fidelibacterota; class Marinisomatia; order Marinisomatales; family CAZVFT01; genus JACNLN01. The sequence goes on along the minus strand of JACNLN010000031.1, from coordinate 4,223 downwards.
GTGTCTTCGTATTCCCCGAAATGTTAATATCCCGTACGGAAACCTGATGGTTCTCAACCACTACAAAATGAACATCCAGGGAATCATCTGCATCAGGATTAAACATAATCTTTTTTCTCACCGGGATAAATTGCGGGGTTATTTGACTGTAAATATAACCTTTATCCATATAGAGCCCCTGAACCCGCTCATATAGAGCAATATTGAAATCCTCCTCATTATAAAGATCACCCCTCTCCAGATTAAGACGATCCATTAGTACATCTTCAGAATAAAGGGTATTCCCTTCCCAGGTAAAGTTACGAAACTGATACTGAGGTCCCTCAGAAACCTCAACCGTAATGATCATTCTCTTTCCTTCATCTACATAATCGAAAGAGTCTGAAATAATCCGAAAATCTTTATAGCCGTTGTTTCGATAAAACATCGCCAGAATAATTTTATCCTCTTTGTATTTTTCCTCATCGAATGTGCCCCTCCAGAAAAGGTACCACCGTTGTACTTTTGTTTCTTTAAACTTTCTTCGAAGCTTAAAATTCGAAAACACCTTATTTCCTATAAAACGTATTTCCTTTATTTTTACTTTCTTGTTTTCTTTAATGTGAAATGTGAGGTCTTTAACGTTCTCCCGTTCTGTTTCTAACAACTCAGTATCCACTTCAACCCGAAGGTATCCATCTTCTGAATACATTTCTTTTATCTTTTCAATGCAATTATTGATGAGATAGGGTTGAATCCTCTGACCTGAAGTCAAATCCAATTCCTCATCAAAATCCGATTTTTTCTTCTTTTTATTCCCTTCAAATTTGATTTCGCCAAGTATCGGATTTTCTTCCACCACGATTTTGATGAAAATCCCATCTACTGTCTCTTTTTCCAGGAAAATCTGGATATCTGAAAACAGTTCCGTTCTCCACAATTTCTTAACGGATTGTCCAAAGTCACCGGGAATAATTTCTTTTCCCTCCACCAGTCCTGAGGTATACTTTATTACTCTGTCAGAGGCCATTTCATTCCCTTCAACATCAACACCGAGAATACGTATTGGCTCTAAGGTCTGCTGGGGAAACAGAAACGATAGACTAAAAAATAGAATAAATACTAATCGAAGGATTTTCATCTTAATCGCGATTTTTTAATTTGTTCACTAACCTGACCAAAACGCCTTTCTCTCTGTTGGTAATTCAAAATAGCTTTGTAAAGTTCCCGACTTCGAAAATCAGGCCAGTATACAGACGTGAAATATATTTCAGTATAAGCTGCTTGCCAGAGAAGAAAATTACTTATTCTGAATTCGCCTCCGGTTCGAATCAATAAATCTGGTTCAGGAACAGAAATCTCACCTGTATAAAGAAGACTTGAAAATCCATCCTCCGTTATTTTTCCTACGGTCAATTCTCCTTGCTCAATTTTTTGATAGAGGGATTTAATGGCATCCAGAATCTCCGTCCTGCCACCATAATTCAGTGCAAGAACCAGATTCAAACCTGTATTTTCTGAAGTTCGTCTGATACCGTGTTTCATCTCATTTCTCGGTTTCTCCGGCAGATCTTCCAACCTTCCAATAATATTCAGCTTAACATTATTTGCCATTAAGTCATCTATCTCTCTTCTAATTGTTTCCACAAGGAGATTCATTAATGCTGAGACTTCTGATAGAGGTCGAGCCCAATTTTCACTGGAAAAGGTGTACAGGGTGAGAACATCAATCCCCAATTCACCACAGACTCGTGTGATTTCACGAACAGAATTAATACCCTCTCTATGACCAGCCACTCGAGGGAGATTTCTGCTTTTTGCCCACCGACCATTTCCATCCATAATAATGGCAATGTGCCGGGGAATCTCTCCAACAGTGACAATTTTTTCTTTTAGTTCTTCCTCAGTCATAAAGTATTTGTCTTAACTCATTAAATTAAACGACTATCTTGTAAATATCAAATAAATATCCCCCAAAAATCATATTTTTAATTTCATTCACCTTTACCCTGTTAAATAAAATCGAAGATTTTAATGCAAAGCATTATTTAATAGGGTGAACATTTTTTATTCAATTTTGTTTCATACACTGATGCTTTTTTAACTCATTATCGCACAGGAAGTTTAATGTTTTACTCCAAATGGATAATCAATTATAAAAATAAACCAAATTGGAAAAAATATAATTTATAAAAAAGATCTCCTATGATAACACAGATAACCACGACATACGAAAGTCCATTAATAACTTGAAATGAGCGGTTTGAGATCATTTTAATTACATAAAGTAAAAGTACAAGGGGTAGCAACGTTCCAAACAATAGAGCGATAAACAGAAAAAACCCATTAAAGGATTGTATGAATTCGATTAACAACACCGTTTCTCCGTTAATGGTTACGTTGCCAGTTAACAGAAAAAAGGAATCCCATAAAAAACGCACTACCAAAAAAATAACTAACCAGCTGACCGTTTTTCGTAAAAGGTTAACAGGCGAGTTAACCACGTGCAAAGACCAGTGTACGAGTACTACCATAAAAACGACACCTACAACAATCCATCCCCCAACAAACGAAATAAACCAGAGAGATAAATCCGCTGAAATGAGTTCCTTCAACATCTGGAAATAAACAATTATCCCAAGCATTGGCGGAATCGAAATCACCCATTTCTGCACCTTAACCCTACCCCAGTAAAACAAAGTTACCATCACTAATGTGACAAGCCACACGAACGAAGATAATCTGATATGAAAATCCAAATCCATTAGCCAGTATAAGAAAATCCCAATTCCCCCCATTACTGAACTCATTGCCAGATTAAATCGGTGAAATCCTTGATTTAACCGATTCAAATCCACCATCCAGAAGAAAAGAGGATATAAACTACCGAAAAGAATAAATGAAATTGTTGAAATGGTGGTTACCATTACAAAATTAATATAATTCCCTAAGTCAAAGGTAGGTATAAACAGATTGTTATCTGTCTAACACTATCCCAAAAGTCAAACGAAATCATTTTTCACTGAATTGTCAATTGCCATCAGAATTTTCTCTACAATCTGTAAAAATACCCTGCTAACATAAGAATCAGGTTTTTTAATTGTTATGGGGATGCCCTCATCACTGGCTTCCATAAGATCAGAGGTAACAGGAATTTCCCCAAGAAGAGGAACACTTAAACGTATACTTTCCTTCTTTCCCCCACCTCTTTTGAAAAGATCAACATCAACTTTGAACTTGCCATTCTGATCAGTAATGGAATCAACAGTTCGATCCAGTTCCGAAAATGTAATTGTAGCATGATCAACGGGTTTTCCCTCTTTATCCTGAACAATTCCAGATACTCGATATCCAGACATATTTTCCACCACACCAAGGACAGGAGTTTTTACTTTCCCAAACATATCAGCACTTTTTCGTACATCAGCCAGCGCCAAATCCTGGGGAGTTGTCACAATGATCGTTCCGGTGATTCTTAACTTCTGAACAAGTGTTAGCTGAACATCTCCCGTTCCTGGTGGTAAATCCAACACCAGATAATCAAGTTCATCCCAAAATACTTCCTGAAAAAATTGTTCTGTCATTCTTGCCACCATTGGACCTCGCCAGATCACAGGTGTATTATTCCCGGTGATAAATCCAAAGGACATGACTTTCATTCCATATTTTTGAAGCGGGACTAATTTTTTTTCAGAGTTAATCTTGGGGCGTTCTTTGATCCCAAGAAGAATGGGCAAGCTCGGACCATAGATATCCAGATCCAGAAGTCCAACCTGATGACCCTGAGAGGCAAGAGTGGCAGCAATATTGACGGCTATCGTTGATTTTCCAACACCTCCCTTCCCGCTGGCTACAGCAATAACACGTTTAACACCAGGAATTGAATCAGGAGCACTGATAGAAGAATCTGGAGTTTGAACCTTGGGACGTTGTGGCATTTCTAAAAAATTGATATTAATGTTCTTAAATCTACTCGTTTTCTGGAGAACCTTTTTAACCCGGACATCTATCTCATTTTTGTTGTTTTCATTTAATGTCGTGACTTGCAAATCAACTGTTATATTTCTATCTTGAAAATGGACATCTTTTACAATTCCAAAAGAGACAATATCACGACTGTACCCAGGATACTTTACAGTACGTAAAAGTTCTATTACATCTTTTTTCTTCATATTATCTTCGATAAATTAATTTTTATCACAAAAAACGGCTGTTCGCCATGAACAGCCGTTTTTTCCACTTAT